>BBSL01000310.1 GCA_001319865.1 Burkholderia sp. E7m39
CCCGCAGATTCTTTCATCCGTGACAGTCGCAAACCTGCAGACGTTGCCGGGCAACTTGCCGTTGACTTTCCCATGCCAAGGCACCACGGGCGTTCCCTATAGCGGTGGCGGCGAAACGCCTACCCCGCCCAATACATCGGGCAACTTTGGACAGCCTGTCGCCATTGTCGGAAATCCAACGGACACGATTGTGCTTCAAGGCGGCACTATGACCGACACGCATGGGACAGTCATTAATCTCCAGTTGCTCGATTCTGCGAACGACCCGAACAAGCTTCTGCCGAAATTCGAAGCGGTGGCATATCCGGCCGGACCGCTTACGGCTAACACAACCTACGCCGTCTCCGTGTCTGGCACCATTAACGGTTCAGCGTTCTCGCGCAATTTCACGTTCACGACTGGAAACATCGTCGGCTGAATAGAAGCAGACCTTTCGATGGAAAAAAAACAGCGCCGCAAGGCGCTGTTTTCTTTTGATGCCTAGTGGTTACACTGACCCGAACTGGTTTGTTGTGTTTGCCCTTCCATCAGTCCGGCTACCGAGCCGTCCGGACGCACATAACACATGGTTAGATATTGATTCCCCGTCCCGCATGCATTCGAATAGGCCGGTCCTGTTACGGGATATAGCTGCCACTCCGACGAGTATCCTGAAATACCAGCTCCTTGTGCCATTGAATCCCAGATGTAACCCCCGTTGACCTGCTGCCAGCTCCCGCTGGACGTATATCCGCCCGGCACCGCAGCAGCACATGCGCTGGCGGGGTCGTTCGGAGGGGGCGGCGGCGAACGGGGTGTACAACCGAGTCCTACCCAGTTGCTGCCGTCCCACGAGGCGGGCGGCGTTTGATCGTAGCCGGAAGGACACGTCGGCGGAGCTTGATAATTGCACTGCGGCGCGGAGTATTGGGACCCTATCCAGCTTGCTGGCACGACGGTCGTCCAACCCGCTGCCGTGGAGCACGTCGGTGCCACCTGCCACGCCGTCACAACCTGACCGACGCAGGTCGAATCCTGATTGTTGACCGAGCACCTTGCTGGCCCGGCCAGCGCAGAGCGCCCGCCAAGCACCACGCAAGCAATCAGTAGCGTCCTGATGAGCGTCTTTGTCAGTCTCATTTTCATTATTCCATTCAGTAAGAGCAGAACGTCGACGCAACGGCGTTTCCGCTGACGACGTTTCCGCTGCCGTCGGTGATATAGACCGTCCAGGGACCACTTCCATAGGTGGGATAGTTGACCGCCGCTGTCGGGTCCACATACACGCTTTGCCCGGTCACGACGATCCCGGGTGATCCGCCAGCCGGACAGACGGGGCTCGGCACAACTGTGCCCCAGCCGGTGTTAATAGCCGAGTAGCCATACCAAAGTTTCTGCCCACCAACGGGCATCCATTGGAGTACCCCCGACATGTTCTGGCAGGACAACAGCAGGCCCGAGTTGTCCCATGCACCCGTCATGGCACCCGCCTTCGCGCACGCCGTTCGCGGCCACCCCACATTGCCCGTAGAAACCGTGGTCCCGGCCGACACTGTGGTCCCAGCGGAAAGCGTCGTGCCGGCGGCCACCGCGCCGCTCGCGGCGATAGCTCCCGTTGCGCCGACGTTCGCTGCGCTGACAGTCCCCTCTGCGTCAATGTTGTGAACGTTGTGGAGACTCACGTGATTGACGTTCTGATCCCCCGTCCATGTGAGTGAACCGTCGCGCCGGATGTAGACCGAATTGCCGTCAGTCGTCGGCCCGTTTGTCGCGAGGATCGCGCCCGCAGGATTACCCGCCAGCGGATTGGTCGCTGTCCACGCGCCGTTGAGGCCGGTGATCGTTCCTGGGTTCTGCGCTTTCGAGTAGCCGAACGAATTGCCGCCAGCCTGCGCGATCTGCGACGCACCGACGACATCAGGCTTGCCGCCGCGCGTGAGCGGCTTCGACGGATACATGACGTAGGAGACATGGCAGTCGCCCGCGCTAACCGTACAGGTTGCTGGACCGACACTCATGCTGATCACATACGTCCCGCCCCAGAACGGTCCCTTTGCATGCGGTTGCTTGAGGTTGCCCTGGGTGAAGAGGTCATCCAGCGTCGGTGGGTTGGTAACCACAGCAACGGCCCCACCGGAAGTGAGCGTCGCATAATTGTTCGTCACCCAGTCAGCCAACGCCGAGTTGATGACCGACTCGTTCTGACCTTCCGCGGTAAGTACCTGCGTGCGCCGCTTCGCCGCGTCCTCCTTGATCGCGACGGTGGTCATCAGCGCGGCGGCCACCAGCACGACCACCATCTCGACGATGCTGAACATGGGCAAAGATCCTTAGTTGTTGTGCGTCGCGTACATCGCGATGCTCGCGGTCGCACCGGCCGAACTGCACGCACTACCCGCCGCCGATCCGTTAAACGTCGTGTTCGGATCGGAGACCGTTGTTCCGTTTACGGTCACCTTCGTGTACGCGCCCGCAATCGCCCCGATCGCAAGTGAGCAGACCGTTGCGGGAACTGGGTACGTCATGGCCATTGCATCGTCCGTCGTTGCGATGGTCGCCGGCACTGCCGTCACCGAGCCGCCGAAGATGCCCGTCAGCGTGCCCGCCGTCGCGTTGACCCGGGAGCCGGCGGAATCGAATGCATGGTTTTGCGCCAGGGTTTGAAGCGACTCGGCCGAAAAATCGATGTCATTCGAGGTCGCGTCCTGGATGCCGCTGCGGAACAGTTGCGCCTCGCTCTTGAACTGGTGCGCGTGGATGCGATCCATCACGAAGCTGCGGCCCTGATAGACGATGAGCGCGAGCAACGCGGCACCCGCCATGACGGCTGCCGCCTCGATCATCGAGAGTTCGCCTGACTGCTTGCGCCGGCGCGCCATGCGCAGCAGCGCTGCCTTGCGTTGTTCCTGGGTCTGGATTTTGATCGGCTTCTTGTTCATGTTTGCCTCGTTTAATTGGTTGCAGCGAAAGTGGTCGGGGAAGAATCAAAGCTCGCCGCGCCGGTTGCGACATACGATCCGATGCCAAGCACGAAGAACATGGTGACGGCAAAGCCCAGCAGCACGTAGTGCGTGATGCGCGCATTGCGACGCACGGTCGCAACGACGCGATCGAGCGAATTGCGGCCGAGATTCTTGATTGCGTGCACGAACTGGTCGCGGCCTGCAGCGTCGGCGATCGTGTCGATCACCATTTCGGAGAAGATGCCGGTGTCGAGCGCGTGCATCGGCTCATCGGGTCGCTGCGTGAGCCGTCGGCCCATGCGATCGATGTGCCATTTGAGCCACGGGTCCGCCGTTTTCGCGAGACGATCCAGCGCCGCACGCAGCACAAGGTTCGAATCGAACAGACCCGCAAGCGACACGATGAGCAGGGCAGCACGCAGGTCGCGACGGTTGCGCCACATGAGCGGCATCGCGTCGACACGGTTTCGGAAGTGCCCCGTCCAGCGCTTCAGGGTCCAGAAGTACAACGAGACGAGACCCGCGACGATCGCGCCGCTTAGCCACCAGTACTCATAGCAGAAGGTATCTATCGAATAGAGCACCTGTCCCATCGGCAACCACTGATCGACCGGTTTGGTATCGGCCACAGCCGGAAAAATCTCCCCGCCGAACAGCATGCAGAACATGTACAGATAGACGATCAAAAAAGCCGGATAGGCCATTTCCAGGGAGGTTGTCGACGCAAGCACCCCCTCCGCATGCGCGGCCATCTCAGCGAGCTCAAGCCCCCGGACGGCAGCGTCTTTTTGCGTCGACGTCGCTGCAATATCGAGGAGCGTGTATTCCTGGCTCGGAATAAACGGCTTGAGCGCAGTGGCGAAGTCATCGCCAGCGACCATTCGCTTCGCCACCGTCTGGAATACCGGCCAGGTAAGCCACTGGCGCGAGCGATGACGCTTTTCAAGCGTGTTCAGCCGCTCGAGCAGCGTCTCCCTGTTGCGTAACCCCTTTGCAGCCACGTCCAGACGCGTCTCGCGATAGAAGGTCTCGCGAATTTTCTGGAATCGCCAACGCGCAACGCGCAGTCTCTGTTTTTGCGGCAGCGCCATAAACAGCGAGTGGATCAGTCCGCGCATCATGACGGCATCCTCCCGTCCCGGTCAGCGAAGATCCGGTATTCGTCGAACGGGCGCATGGCCGAATCGATGAATCGTGGATCGATGATGCCCTGCGACGCCTTGTAGAGTGCGTGCTCGTAGATCGTCTTGCCCGTCATGTCGTCGTTATCGAAACCAGTCCTGCGCTCAGAACGCCAGACCTTCCCGGCACCACGCCAATCGCGGGCCGCAACGCGGTCAAGGAATTCTTCGGTCGGCCGGTAGATCTCCATGGCCAGCGTCTGCCCTTTCGTGCCCGCGGCCACCTTTCCATCACGCGTGAACAGCCCCTTCAGGCGACAGTGCTCGCAACCCGCTTCGTCGCGGCATGCCATCTTCGATGTATCGAGGCCGAACTTCTTCTCCAGCAATTCGATCTGGGCGGCCGGCATCACGTCGCGCGCTGGCACCTTGCAATGAGGGCACAGCAGCGGAATCAGCTTCTGGTTCGCGACGGCATTGACGAACTTTTCCGAGGAGACTTCGTCCATCGGGAGTTGGAGGCGTCCACCCGCCAGGCGCATGAATGCCCCGATCACGCTGTCCGCGTGCAGGGTCGTGCGTACGGGGTGCCCCGTGAGCGCGAGTTCGGCGACCAGTGCTGCCATCACGCGGTCACGGATTTCGTTGACCGTCAGATCGTCCGGGTCCATCCGCATGAGTGTGCGGATCACTTCTGCACCCTTGCGGCTCGCGTCCTCATCCGACTCGTCGGGTCGCCGCGGAATCGAGATTTCGGAAAGCCACGGATGCGGGTACTCGGATGGTTCGCTCACCACGAACTGCTTGCGCAGATCGCGCGACGAGAGCATGTAGGAAAGCGCGCGCAGCAACGTCGATTTGGCCGAACCCGTTTCGCCCGTGAAGATCGACACCCCGCCGCTGACGTTACACAGCGTGTCGAGAATCTTCAGCTGGCTGCGTGTGAGGCCCATCTGATCGGGCATCAGGATCTTGTAGTTGCGGAAGTTACCGTCGAGCAGCCGCAGCGCCACATCAAACCCGCCAACGAGAGGCGAACTTTGCCAGCGGATATTGAGGATGTCCGTCCCAACGACAAGCGGAATCATCGCGGACTGCGGCGCGGTGGGCTGGAATGTCTCGCCTGAATTCGTGTTCCGCGCGACGAGATCCTGATACGAAGCAGACAAGGCGCGCCGCACCAGTGCCTTGGGGAGCTTGCGATACGTGTACAGGTCGCCGTTCACACGGAAACGGACCTCGACGTCATCCTTGTAATCGCGGTATTCGTAGTGAATGTCGCCGGTGCCGTAGGCGTGCGCCGCTTCCGTTACGTCGCGAAACGTACCGATCGCGCGTGAACTCTCAGGGATGATTGCGGCGGACCGGTTGCGTTCAGTCGCGTAAATCGCCGCGATGACCGCGTCCGTCGCGATCATCTCTTCGTGAACCTTGATGTCCGCGCGCACAAGATCCTTCAGGTAGGTCGGATACAGCGCTGACTCGTGGAAACCATGCGTCGTGACCACGATCGCCATACCGGCCTGCACTTCGACCGCAACAAACTCGCGGCGCGCGGCATCCGTAATGCGCAGCGTCGCATCCTGGCCCCGCTCACTCAGAATGCGCTTGAACGTCAGCGCTTCGGCAGCCGCGAGTTGCGGCAGGCCAGACATCAGCGGCTCAAGCTCGGCCTGAACGAGGTCTGCCTGGGCATGGACTTCGTGCACGTCGTTGACGGGCTCAGCCGCCGGTACGACTGGCGGCACGATGTTATGCGCTCCGACCGGGTCCGGGGATTCAATGTTGGGAAGCTCGGTTGCCGATTCCGGAACCGGGGCCTCGAACTGTGTCGCAGTGCTTTCGCCCACCGGTTGCGGATGGGTCACGCGACGAAACATCGGTTCGTCCCGCACCGGATGCTCAGCGGCTTCGGACAGCATCGTCCCCGCTTCCGCCGCTTCCGCGATCTCGTTGTCACTGGCGTCGACGTCGGTGATGTCGGCCGCCATTCTCAGGCGCATGCCCAGTGTCATTGGCTGTCCCGGCGTCGTCTCCACGGGCTCTGCCTTCAGCGGCCTGGGCTTACGCGCGAGGCGCGGTTCGCGATCAGCGTCCCGCTTGCCGTCCGTACCGGCAATAGGCATCGACGCCGGGGATTCTTCAGTGAACCCGGCGCGCAACGCGCGGAACCGCCCTAGAATGCCGCGCGACGACGGCTCATCTTTTTCGATACCATTGAACAGGCTCATCGTTATTGCCCCATTGCAGAAAGAGGAATGGCAGGAGGCAGCGGACCGCCCAGATCGTTCAGCGAACGTACCGGCAGGCTGGACGTACGCGGGCTATCCACAGTAGCGGGCGTGCCACCGCTGATGGTCTCCGTCCAGGTGCGCTTTCCCTCGGCGACCGTGACGACGAACCCGTCCACGCGCTTCACGGTCCAGCCGTTAAGCAGCTTCGCGCCAACGCGGGCGGGATAGGAGGCGTCGCGATATTCATAGAGCACCGACGTACCGCTCGTGTCGCTGAACGCGCCAACGAAACGCACCGGCTCCCCATGTGGACTCGGAGCTACTACTTTGACAACGGGCGCGGATGCGGGCGCACTCGCGGGCACTGGCGCGGGCGCGTTAAGCGCGGCGACGCCGCCCTGCTGCCCACCTTCGCCCGCAAGCTGGCGCGCGATCTTCGAACGGGTGATCTGGTCGATATCGTCGATCGACAGATGCGGCGCGCCGGTAGTGGATGCGGATACAGGCTGCGGCGCGACGGGATGAGAAGCGTCGGGCCGCGACGCCACGGGCTGAGACACTGCAGGAGGCGCCTTGACCACTGCGCTGCCAGCCTTCGATGGCGAGCCCATGTCGATATCGACTGCCGGCACGCGCGCGCTAACCGGCTGCGTGCCCGGCGCGGCCGGTCTGTTTTGTTGTGCCTGCGCGGCACCAGCCAGCGCCCATGCGCAGGCAATCGCCGTCAGCCGTTTAGTCGAGAACATAGTATTTGCCCTTCGCGATGAAATGGATACCGACCTGCTCATTCGCCGGATTGGACTGGTTACGTGATGCGCCGCGATCGTCGAGCATCAATTCGATCGTCATGCTGTCGAGCGTCATGTCCGGCGGCAGCTTTGAGAGCAGCACTGATTGCCAGCGGTACCCGCTGATTTCCCACCCGCCGACACGGATCATGCGTGCGGGGCGCTTGCCAGGCGTGCCGGGCGGCATGGCCAGCAGCGTTTTCGACGGCTCGATGTTCACCTTGTAGCCGTAGCTCGCCAGCTCAAATGGCTTGGTCGACAACCGCTGCGGCGGCGTCTGCAGCATCTCGATGAGCGTCTGTTCCGAGGGCCACAACTTCTCGTCGTGATCCGATACGGGCGTGACTTCCGGGACCACGGGCCCGCGCGCGCTCAGATGCAGACCATCGGCTTCGAAGTGGAGCGGCCGCAGCGACGGCGGCGCAGCCCGGCCAAAATCATCGAAGCTGCCGCCGTAACGCTTGTATGTGATCGTGCAGTTGCCCTTCGACGGGCAGGCGGCCTTGTCGAAGACCCACCCCGCAATCACCGTTTCGCTGTTGCCAAGCGAGGCCAGGATGGCGGGCGCCAGTTCATTTGCGCGCGGCATCTTCGCGGCGAACGTCTGACGCACCAGTGCCGCGTATCTGTCCTCGAACGACGGCTCGGTCGGTGCGACTGGCGGTGGCGGATTCAGCGCGTCTATTAGCTTGATGCCGCCGAAGACGATCGCCGCGCCAATAACGAGTACTGGCACCACCGTCGGAAGGTTGACGGGTACCTTTGCGATGCGTCCATTCTTGCGATCGTCGAGCAGCGCGGCCGCGCCAAAGCTTTCGTCAACATCGCCAACGGCCTGGCCTGAGCCCAGCGTCGTAAGCGTCAGGTTCAGCTTCAGACATTCCTGCTCGATCGCCAGCCGCCTTTCATGCGCCTTCGGGATCGTCGTGACTTCGTCACTGCGCACGACACCGCGCACCACAAAGACAACGTGCACGCGCTGATCGTCCTGCAGCAGGACGAGTACGGCAGCCTTGCCCTTCACACGCTCATGCTGGGCAATGCGGGCGGCGCCAGAGTACAGCTTCGCGCCCTTGACGTCACTCGCCTCTGGGGCACAGAAGCCACCAATGACGTCCTTGCCGATCTTGTATTCGACGTAGTGCGTCGCGCCGAAGTCGTCGGCGTATCGGCGGCGCTCGGATCGCATGTGTTTTGCCGGATACGCGCGCCAGTCCAGTCCGAAGACCAGGCGCGCGTTTTTCTCGCGCGGCAGCGGATCGGTAATGTGCATGCCCGCGCTCACATCGACGGGACGACCGTAGCCGTCAGCATGATCACCTGGAAGGTCTTCGACTTGTTCCAGAGGCCCGTGATACCCGCGATACCACCATTCGTTGTGCTGTCCGCAAGGTCCGTCATCTGGCCGTAGAGCACGACGGTCTGCCCGTCAGACAGCGCGATCGTCTGATCGTCCTTGCTGCCGATGGTGTGTGCGAGCTGGATCTGCTGCGCCGTCTGGCCGGAGCCCACCGACGCCGAGGTGAACGGGCCGTTCAGCTTCGAGCTGTCGCTCCAGTATGCGAGGATGATCTGGTTGTGGTCGTTGACCGCCGGCAGGATGTTCACGAAGTCGCCCGTCGTCACGGTTCCCGGCGTAAGGCCGGGTACGCCCCCCGAAGTGGCCGTGAGGCTCCCCGCCGAGGGCGAGGTCGAGCGCAGATAGTCATCGCTCTGGAATGACGCAATGGAGACGGGCAGACCGTTGAGCGTCAGCTTCGTCTGCGTGTTGTCCTGTACCGTCCGGCCGTACTGGTTAAGCGCATTGAGCACAGCGTTCGTGCCCGAGAACGGCGTATTGGGTTGCAGGACAGACAGGCCGACCGTACCGCCGCCCGACGAGAGCGACGTGGGGGAAGTGAAACTGACCGCATACTTGGCGAGGCCGCCCTGGATGTAGTTGAACACCACATCTGCATTCACACCTGCCTGACTGCCGCGGTTCAACGCAATTTGCAGCGTGCGCACGCGCAGCATCACCTGGCGCGTCGATACGGCGTTTTCCTGCGCGAGCAGCTTGCCCATCCGGTCAGCAGCCTCGCGCGTGTCGTAGACCATCACGAGCCTGCTTTGCGGATTCACCGTCACACGACCCATCGGCGAACGCAGCTTGTCGAGCGACTCCTTGATCACCGCGATCTGGTCAAACTCCCCTTCCCGCCCGGTTGACGTCTGCGCCGCGAACGATCCCGTATTGCCGCTCGATCCACCCGAGCCGTTCGCCTGGTTGCCCGTTGATGTGTCCATGCCCTTCGACATGGTCGACTTGATCGCCACCTTGCCGGGGATCGCCGCGATCTGATACATGCGCGTCACGAAGCGCGTGACATTGATCGTCGAGCCGTCGAACGACCAGTCGAGACCGAGGTCTTCCGTCATGCGGGTCAGGTACTCACCGACACTGCCTGTGAAGACCTGGCCATACACAGGCTCTTCATAGTTCTTGCCGGTTGCCCCGTTCGAAACGGCGGCCGCGCCCTTTCCGTCCGATGACGCCGACTCGCGCGGTACCAGCGACGCGCGCGGCACGAACACGTCAGGGCTCAGGTGGACCGCGTAGCCTGTGGCTCCCGAGATCAACGTAGAAATCTGTTTGATCCCGATGTTCGCCGGCATCGTCACCTTCTTCTCGCGGAAGGTTGCGGGCAGTTTCGCTTCATAGGCAACAGGAACGAGGCGGTCACCGAGGAACGCCGTCGGCACGTCTTCGACCAGCGCCATCGAACCGGGCAGTCCGGCCATCGCATCGCTCGCGGTGTGATGAACGCTGTCATATGCAGAGTTAATGTCACTCTGATAGACCGCGCATCCCGCAACCATGAGCGAGCAGGCAGCGGCGAGAGCGGTCTTGAGAATGGAAGCGTGACGCATGGTGTTAGTCCTGGCAGTTGGCAGCGCGTGCAATGACGCGGATGACGTTGTTCGTGTGACGGCAGATACGCGTCGGCACGCGCATGTGATTGGTCGCTTTCATCACCTGCGTGAGGACCGAGGTGAAGTCGCCGGAGAACGTCGCGTTAAATTCGAGCGGCAGATCGTCATCGACCTTCCACGCGAGTTGCCAACCCTGCGTCTGCAGCCATCGATCGAGGGCGTTGCGCAGATTGAGGTCCTGCGGTGAGACGGAAAGCGTCAGCACGGCGGCAGGCGTTGGCGATGCGCCCGGCAGAACCACCGGCTCAACGTTGGTGGGCGTCGCTCCGGTCGATGCGACGGGTGTCGTCGTCGCTACCGTTGCAGCGGCGACGGCAGGCGCAGCGGCCGTATTCGTGGCGGACGCCATTGGACTGGCCGTCGGCAACCTGGACGACGGCGCTGCCGAGAGGATCTGCCATCCGTCACCGGCAGGAGGCGCGACGCGCGACTGATCGGGGTCCATCGCGGCATGCGTCCAGCCTGATACACCCGCCAGCACCAGCGCGGCCAGCACACGCGCAATCACGCGCACCCGTACATTACGTTCGATGGTCACATTCATTCTTATTGCCCCTGCCGCTGCAGGCGGCGATAGATAGCGTTTGCATAGATCAGTTGCTTCTGCGTCGATACTGCGTTGTATGCACCCACAGCCTTCCAGGTCGGGCCGAACTGTTTGATGTTCGACGCCAGAATCCACGTGCCGACGTAGGCGTTCACACAGGCGTCGAAGAGGTGCTCGCGTCGGATGCCGTAACGGGCCAGTCTCGGCAACCACGACGAGTTGATCTGCATGAGGCCAATGTCTTCGGTCCCGTTGCTGTTCACGTTCACTGCGTTCGCGCGCATACCGGATTCGTGCTGTGCGATCGCATGCACAAGCTGGCTGCTGATGTGACGGTAGGCGGCGGCATCGTCCAGACAATCCGCCCGCACGACAGTCGTGCAGCCGACTGACGCGAGGCCGACCATAGAAACGAGTGCAATCCGCATCACGATTTCGCCACCGCCGTTTCAGGGGCTGCCGGCGAAGCTGGCGAACCCGGTGCCGCACGCTCGAAGTACTTCACATCGTGGCGACGCGTTACGTTCACGGTATTGCCGTCCGCGGTAACGATGAACTGTTCGGATGTGCCGTTGAACATGTAGTAGCGGCCCTTCTGCTCGCCCGATCCCAGGTGCTTCACATCGGCAACATGGATCTGGATGACCGAGTCCGCGAACTTGAAATAGGTGTGGCCGTCGTTGTCGAACACAGCGAGCAGATGAGCAGTGTTCGCCTGATCGAAGTCGTAGACCGTTCCCGCCGAGCGACCTATCTCGACCGATTTGGCGCCATCGGAGACGACGATCCGCTCTGCGCGTTCGACTGTGACGACGTTCGTGTCTCCGTTCCATTTGGGATGGAGCGAGCGTCCGTCGGGTGTCTTGAAGGTCAGCTCGCGCGCAGGCTTCGATGCGAACCGGATCTGGGTGTGCGTGTCGTCGCCATCGCGGATAGCCTGCGCGCCGAAGTATTCAGCGAGCAACGAGGCGCGGGGCGCTGGCGTGTCAGCATTTGCGGCGTCAGCCTTTACGGCGTCCTCCTTCGCTGCAACGGTCTGCGCGATCGCGTCGGGCTGCGACTTCTCACCGGCGGCATAGTTGAGCGCCCCCGATTTCGGCGCTTCGCGATGCAACCGGATGTGACGGGTCGTGAAATCCACGTCCGCGTACAGGCCGCTTTGTGACATCAGACGGTCAAGCGCCTGCATCCAGTTTTCACCGGCTCGCGTGGCGAACGAGCTCGCATCCGTCAGGTCCACGTCCTTTTGTGCTGCGCCCGTCCAGCCTTGCGGAACGAGCGCCTTGACGATGTTCGCGACGGGCATCGTCGCCTTCAGCGAACGCACAGGCTCGAGCGCACCGTGCGAGCCGATCAGCACGAGGCGGTTTGTGAAGCCGTCGAATGCGGGCGGCTGATCGTCGCGCAGCGTGGCGAGCGTGCCGCGTGCCCCACCGCCGATGAAGGCGTTCGCCCTGGTCCACCGTGCCGTGGCAGTCCTGCCGGCGACCGTGTAGGTGACCGACTCGGGCGTACCGTCAACGACGACATACGGACCTTCAGCGTGTCCGCCCGTTGCCGTAATGACCTGACCCGCGCGCGGCTGAATATAGGTTTTCGAACCGTCGTTGAAGATCAGCGCCGGGCGCTCCGCGATGCCGCCAGAAATCTCGTAGTCGAAATCGAACGGGTCGGTATTCGCAGCGTGCGCGGCCATCGCGTTGAGCAACGCAAAGCAGGCGAGCGCAAGACGGGAGACGGTGTGCTTCATAGTCCGGCCTGGATCTGATTAAGGTGTCGCGCGAAACGCGCGAGGTACGCCTGACCGGGGACCGGGTTGGCGCTGTGGTAGTACGCGATAGCCTTCGCGACGGAGTGCGTCTTGCTGTAGTTTTCATTGAGAATTTCCTCCGCAACGCGAATGCTCGTCGCCGGCGCGAGCGCGTCCCAGGGCGACGCAAAGCGGCGCGCGTGGTAGCCCCAGTTGATCTGCATGAGGCCTACGTCGAAGTCGCTGCGGCCGCGCGCGATCAGCGACTGGACAACGCGATAAGCATCCTCGCGAGTCTTGAAGAAAAATCCCTGCCCCGCGATGTTCAGCGTCCACGGCCAGGCGCGTCCGTTGAGTCCCGACTCGTTGAGCGCGATCCCCGCGAGAACCTTGGGATCGACGCTCGTGTGCATCACCTCGAATGGGACGGTCGCGCTCGCGCAGGCCCAGCCGCCACGGCCTTCGGCAATCGCGGCCTGCGCGTCGTCATCAAGCACGGCGGGCTGCAGCCAGCCCTTCGCGATGAGCAGCTGCTCCAGCGACACCTTCTGCGCATCGATTGAAACCGTGATGCCTGTCTCCGGGGTACTCGCAACCGTCTGCCCCACAAGCGGGGCCGCCCACGATTCGAAAGCGTGCAGGCCGCACCAGAACACGGGCTTTCCGTCGAACGAAGCGAGCTTGCGCGCATCGCCCTGGGCTAGTACAACGCTCGTCGGACTGATCACTTCCGCGATCGTCACAGCGTGGGCGCAATGGAAGTGCGCAGCGAGCACAGCAGCGAGCACGCCGAAGATCCAGCGCTTTTCCGTACGCTTATTCATCGCGGTACGGCTCCAGCACGATGTCGCGATTGACCTTGAGCATGAAACGCCGCTGGCCGGGGTCCGAGGTAATCGTCGGCGGTATGTTCTTGTAGCGCTCGAGGACCGATTGAGATGTCGTCGCCGCGACCTGTCCCGCCGTAGTGCCAACCTGCGTGACCCCGAGCGGGCCAGTGGTAGTCGACGTAGTGCCGTTCTTGTCAAATGCGCCCAGCAGGATTGCCGTCAGGAACGACGTCCCGAAGATTTTCAGGAAATGGTTGTTGACGTCGCCCGAGAAGCCGGCCGAGCCGTCTGCATCGGCGCCCTGTGCGCCGAAGAGCGGGACGTGCTTGCCGTTCGGCAAACGCAGCTCCGTTGCCGCCACCAGAATGCTCTCCTGTCCCGGCCGGATATCGGAGCTATACGGTGCCGTGATAAAGCTGCCCTTGGGGATCATCAGGCAGTCGCCGCGGATACTGTCGTACACGTCCTTTTCCACCATCAACGAGGCAGTGCCCGGACGATCGGAATCCAGTCGCTCTGCCGCGAGCACGCCGATGTGATGCGGAGGCGACAATACACATCCTCGCGCCTGTCCCACGAAACCGGCCCGCGGGAAGTCCTGGTCGCTGCCCGATTGCATCGAGACGTTCTTGATGAACGTCGCGTCGTGCTCCTGGCTCGAATACGGGCGGGCCGACTGTTGCCCCCCCAGCCCCGCTGCCGCAAGTGCCGACGCGACGCGGTCACCCACCGAGCCCGCTGCATCCTGTTGTGCGGCCGCCTGCCTTGCAGCGACCTGCGCGGGCGTGAGAATTCCAGGCATCTGGTTAGGTGGCGTCGGCGCCGTATCCTTGACCTTCAGGCCGGGCTTGAAGATCGGAGACGCGAAAATCGCATCCGTATCGGATTCGGCCTTGAGCTGCTTCGTCTGCTGATCGTTGATAAAGCCATCGGCCGTCAGCGCAGGGGCCGCATTCCCTGCACTCGGCGTCGACGACGACGACGACGAAGCGCGCGCGGCAGCCGCTGCGCGCGCTTCCGAGGCCGCCATCTTGCGCGCGTCACTCATCTGGTCCTCAATCGTTTTATTGAGGTCCTGCGTGTTGTGCGATTTGTCGACGACTTCTGCCGCCTTGGCCTTCTTTTGCAGCGCCGCCTGTTCGTCGACCTTGGCGCTCTCTTTTACCTGGTAGTAAAAGCCGAGCGCGCCGATCACCACTGCTGCCACACCGCCGACCGCATATAAAGCGTTGCGTGGCGACTTGCCCTTGAAGAGGCTCGCGTGCTGGTTGTCGTGTTGCCCGTTCGGTTGGTTCATGGCGTCTCTCAGAAGCCGAACAGGCCAGGGCGGCGGCGTTTGATGGTGACTTCCTCATTCGGAGCACGCAGCACGATCTCATTGGCGATCTCCTGCACAACGATGTACTGGCCACGTCGGATGAAGTTCGGGCTCACCACGTCTCCGTGGTCCTTGACGATAGGCACGGCGAATGGCGCATCAGCGGGCAGACGCAGCCACACGGACTTGCCGTCGTCGAACACCGTTTCGGGGCGGAACGACGCCGATCCTGAGATCGTGTAGTCGAAGTTAAGCTTGTCCGGCGAGACGCCGATCGGACCGGAGTCGGTTTCCGTATCAGAGTCGCCGCCGCGTCCGGTGCCGGAAGCGCCGCCGCCCGCCTGTTCCCGGGCACGAACCTTTGCCATGACGGAGCCGGGATAATTGAAGCGCACGGTCTGATAGAACAGTCCGCCCATCGGCGACGACACAAGTGTCATGTCGTACTCGCGCAGATTGGTAGTCAGGTGAAGCGTGTTGACGAGGCCGGGCTTGACCGGCTTCACAAAGACGTGGTTTTCGCCATCGGTGTCAATGACCCACTGAACCGAGTCGCCCATCGCCGGATCGGTTGTCAGGCGCTCGCCCTTCGCCAGCTCGATCGTCGTGTTCTTCAGGGGCGCGGTCATGATCCGGTAGATCTGGTCACGGCTGTATGGGAAGACGGCCATACGCGCATCCCCGGGCATGGTGACCGGGTCGGAGCCAGCGTTATAAGGATTCACCGGACTCATCGGATCGCTCATGGCGGTGGCGAGATCGAAAGACGCGGCTGGCGCGCCGGTCCCCTTCTTCACGGCATGCGCGGACGGACAGACGGCAGCCGCGCATGCAAAGGCGGCGACCCACGAGGTGAGCATGCGGGAAGCGATCGTCATTGGGTCTTTTGGATCGAGAACAACGGATAGAACAGTCCGAACGGGTTCGCACCAAGTGCGTCTTCGGCGGTCGGCGGAACAATCTGATAGCGGAACGTAAGGGCATATTTTTGGACGACAGGCCGATCCGTTGGGGACTGGGTCGTGGTCGTTGTGAATTCAACAACCGCAGTGGAATCCTCAAGCAGTGCGACGTTTGTCACACGCACCTCGCGCACCTGTTTCGGATTCAGCACAATGGCCTGGAACGGCGCGTCGCCCTTGATCCAGTCGCCGAACTGATTCCGCGCGTTTCCCACCATCATGGCCTTCACGCCGTTGATGTTCCGTGCCATGCGGGAAGTCTGGATGTCGTCCGTCAGAACGGGCTCGATCGTGAACCAGCGCTCGACGGTTTCGCGCAGAGACGTGCGGATCGCCTGATCGTCCGGCTTGTAGGCGGCCAGCTGAGTGACGACGGCATGTCCGTTGACGTCCGACGACACCCCATATGCCTTGACTACGGAGGGAGGTGGATTGCGGCTATAGACCGCGCCCACCGTAACGATCGCGAGGATGAAGCAGAACGTCTTCCAGTGGTTGGCTTCGATGCGAAGACGCGCGCCCATGTCGAAGATGATCTTCTCGGGGTCGTCCTCTGAGTAACCGCCAGGGGCGGTTGAGAGGGCAATCTGCTTTTTGCTGCGGAATAAGCGCATGATGGTCGATCCATTTGGGCCGACTCAATTGAATCAGCGCCAAGGTGAAGCGATTCACGCAAAAGAGATGCGATTTATAAGCGCTTTCTAATCGCATGAAGACGCGATGAAAACGACGGAGCCGGCTAAGGTCACTAACC
>BBSL01000311.1 GCA_001319865.1 Burkholderia sp. E7m39
CGGATGTCAGTGAACAGAATTCGTATAGACTCAACAGTTATTACACCCTTTCACAATAGGGGTAATTCATAAACCTTTGTTTTAAAACTCGTTTTCATCCGAGTGACGGAGCCGGCTTCGGCTCCGGCGAATCTAAATTCATGGGAGAGGACTTTGTCGACCGAAACTGCAGAGGAAATGGCCCGCGCAAGGGCCATCGTCGAATATCGAAAAATGCGGTACTCGCGAGCAACGCTGATCGAAAGAGGGCGATTCTTCGCTCAGTTGCTTGCCGAAAACGTATGGCCGACGCAATCGGCGCTCGCTGCCGGTATTGGAGAATCGGCAGTTCGGGTGTCGAGATGCCTGAAGGCCAGTCGGTTGCCTGCGCAGCTCGTGCGGGTATTGGGCGAGCATCGGATATCCGACCGCACTTCATCGCTCATCGATGAAATCAGGCAGCAAATTGGCGAGGCTGCGTTGCTTGAAAACGCCGCGCGGCTTGGCGTACGAGACGATCTCGATACCCGCTCGATTTTGACCGCGCTGCAGAGAGACGGGACAGTCGGCGGAAATGCCCGCGCGGAAAACCGTGTGCGCGTCGTAGCGAAACCAGACGAAAACTATCTTCGCATCTACGTCCCAAATCTTGCAAAGGTGCGAAAAAATCTTAGGGACATTGAGCCAGGTCTGAAGGCATTCTTTTGGTTCCTGTAAGTTGCCTTATTGTTGCGACGGAAGGTAACCCATAGATCGAAACCGGCTCACCGTCTCGTTCGTGAAATATCTGAGAAATAACGTAGCTTCCTTTCTCTTGTTCCCGATAGGTAGATTTTTTTGCAGAGAATGCCTGGCTCGCAACAAGGTGAAGTCGAGATCGTTAAGCACAATATTGTTCCCGGTAACTGCTCAGTTGAAGACCATGTTTCTGTCTTCAACGGCAATACGGTTCGCGAGAGCGTTCTGCAGGCTCAAGGAGTATTTGTGATTCGGCGTTTGGGACTTTGCGCAGATCGTACCTTCGTCTTCGTGAGATTCCGTGTGTTTTATTGACTCTTGCTAGGTTTCGACTTGTTGAACACATAGCCAGCGAATCCGTCTTTCAGGTCGGGATACTTCTCGAACATGGCCTCGGTCAAATCCGCCAACGGGTCAACACCCAACCGACGCAGCGTGAGCTTGCCGGCTGGCGTCCCCTTGTAGGACCGTCGCCAATCCTCCCGCTGCCTGGATGTCGCAGCTTCGTACGCCTCCCAGCCGCGCCGGATTTCATCGACCATTCGATCCTGTGCGTGCACGTTCTGGGCAGCGATCCGCAACGCCACATGGGTTTGGACCTGTTCTTTTGCTTCCAACTCGCGTTGCTCTGACAGGGCAAGGCCCTCCTGAATTTGGACCATCTGTCGCTCAGCGTCGGAAACGATCCACTGTTCCTTCAATGCTTTCATGAAGAATCCTGCAGGACTCTTTGATATATTTCCCAGCTTCAGACTGAATCGAGTGCGCTCGATCGCCTGCTCTAGGCGCTCATCGGTGTATGTGTCTCGATCCGCCGCGATCTGATTGAGCTGCGCGCTGGAGAGGCCAATCTCCTGCTTCAAAGTCTTGTAGAGTGCCTGGGCTTGTTCGTGCGTGTGCAGAACGCGCTCTGCCATCTGTTTCTGCTCGATCCGAAATCGTAGACGCCCGATCTTCCGAGAGCCCGGCTCGTTACGAGTCTCGTACGAAAGCGTCAGATCGGAAACTTCATTAATCTGCGCCACGGCTGGAGTAAGCCAGTCTCGCTTGAAATACTTGAACTCCTGCGCTTTGGCGCCCATCGCCCCTTGCCAAGAGCGCAACTCGTCGAGCTCGAA
Organism: Burkholderia sp. E7m39; assembly: GCA_001319865.1. GTDB lineage: Bacteria > Pseudomonadota > Gammaproteobacteria > Burkholderiales > Burkholderiaceae > Paraburkholderia > Paraburkholderia bengalensis. The sequence goes on from BBSL01000311.1 coordinate 1,836, forward strand.
CCAATCGGTTATGCCCTCATCTGCATATGGCAGCAGGTGGTCGTACATTACCCGTGCGTAACTGAGGGTGAAGAGCGAGGTTACACGCAGACTTAGCCAGTGCGACTTGCCTGGACCACGGATAATTCCGATGAGATCTGGCGGAACACGGAACTGGAAGCGTCCACCTGCGTAAGAGATCCGACCAATCAACTGCACAGAACCAAATGGCTTCGATCCGTCATCATCCGCTGTAGTGGTTGCTTGGATCAGGGCTCGTTGTGCCTCGGTGATGACCTGCTCAAGATGAGTGTTGTTACGGCTCGAGTACCGCATCAGCCATTTGAAATAGTCCAACTCTACGTCATATAGATCGCGCGCCTGTTCTTCTTGGGCAACGATGAAATAAGCGGCGTCAATCAAGCGTCGAGCGGCAACGCCCAGATCGATAATGCGAATTAGGACGTTCTTCCGAGCAAATCCGATATCTGAGCGGGCGGCATCTACGGGCAAGTCTTCAGCGTTCGCGTCGTCGAATAAGGCCAGCGCCAATTGTCTGGACGTGGCCACCTGCCCTGCTGTCGCCATTCGGCCTCCTGCTGTTGTTCTTCGTTGACATCGAGCGGTACGGTACCGATGGCAAGGTGCCCTGTCAACACAAATCACCTCACCTTGCGCTCGCTCGCAACACAATAAGCCTCACCTTGACTGCTTCTCTTCACAATTCGTCTCACCTACCGAGGCCCAAATACTTCACTTTGTCGAACAAATGAGCTCACTTTGCCGGGGTAAACGACTCACCGTAGCGCTCAATTAACAGCACCTCTTGCACAGAACACCTCACTTTGCGGCTACATGTTATTGATTTTTATACAAAACAGGTTCGCTGTTTGTGGTTCGCTGGTTTTGTTTTTAAGAAAACCAGACTACCAACCTTTCGATGGTCAGAGGCCGATGAAATGTATTTTCGCCGCTTGTGCGCTCCCGTCGGTGAATCTCGGATCGGCGGAGACGGGGAACGCAGAACCTGGAGAGCGAGACTTTCCCGACGAAAGGTGAGGGGAATTGTGTTGGGAACAAAAGAGTGGTCAAACCAGTCGGCTTTTAAAGGCGCAAGGTGAGGTGTTCTGTGTTAGCTCTGATCGTCAAAAAACCGGGTGATGCGTCGCTTTGCGAGCGTGCCCCGAGTGGGAAGGCGCTAAGTCGTTGAAAGTACGTAATTTATCGCCGACTGCTGATTGACCACGGTTCTGCCAGATTCCGATAGCTATTCTTCGGTTCGGCGAGTATTCTACGGTTCGGCATGCATTAAGATTAAAACCGTAGAAAAAAATGGTGAGCGTGGAGAAGATACCTCACCGTTGACGAAAAAGGAACGTCAAATGAACTTGAGCGAGTTGCCCGGCATCGACCGACGCGTAAAGCTTTCCAATCTTGGGGAGTTCGCTGAGCGCCTGTCGGTTATGACGAACGAGTTGCGCGATCAAATCCTAGCCCCGCGGCCCCGTAAGACGCCTCCAGTATTCACGATCGGCGAACTGTCGGAGCTGTGCGGCATCGACCGCCAAAAAATCAATTATCTGGCTACCAAAGAAGGGGGCGATCTGCCGCCAGGCGAAGCTCACGGTACGGGACGCGCGCGGATCTTCTCCCTAAAGGACGTTCGCACTTGGGTGCAGCAGGTTTCCGACATCTATCAGACTCCCCTCGTCACAGGTACGCGTGAACAACGCGGGCGTGTCTTGATCACCGCCAACTTCAAGGGCGGCTCATGTAAGACGACGACAACGATGTGCATCGGACAAGGATTAAGTCTTCGCGGTCGCAAGGTGCTCGTAATCGACCTCGATCCACAAGCGTCCTTGTCGGAACTATGTGGTTTGTATGCCGAGAAGGACGTGACGTGGGAGGACACCGTCCTCCCGTACATATATGACCCGACTATCGATGGTGGCCTTGGGTCAAAGGTACAAAGTACATATTGGGACGGGCTCGACGTGATACCGGCGCATAACTACTTGCACGACGCTGAATTCCACCTTCCAACGGCCCAAAAGACAAATCCAGGTTTCGAATTCTGGTCTGTGCTACGTAAAGGAATCGAACCGTTGCGGGCCCAGTATGACTACATCATCCTTGACACGGCACCCTCCCTTTCCTACATGACTCTTAACGGGCTGATGGCTGCGGATTCCATGGTGATGCCTTTGGTTCCGGAGAGCTTGGACTTTATCTCGTCGGTATCCTTTTGGTCGTTGTTCGCCGAGGTGGCAAACGGATTCGTCGAACACGAGGTTGATAAGACGTACGACTTCATCTCGGTTCTTCTGTCGAGAGTAGATTACGGGACCACGTCCTCGGCGCCGGTTGTGCGCTCTTGGTCCCAGCGCGCGTATGGTGACTGGCTCCATGCGACCGAAGTTCCGGCGAGCTCGGTAATGAGCAACGGTGCCTTGGCGTTTTCGACAGTGTTTGACCTGTCGCGCTCTGACGCTGTGGCAAAGACGTTGGCGCGGGTAAAGCAACCGCTGCTTGACTACTGCAAATGGATCGATGATCAATATGTCGCTCAATGGAGGGCGGGACAATGAGCAACCTGCGTGAGCGCATGATGAACAAAACTGCCGAGGTGCGGGCAGCTAAGGATATTAAGCTCGATCAGCAACAAGAAAAACCTGCCAGCCCTCGTACCGCGCCCGGGATGGCGGGTGCACTGGCGCAAGCACAGCAACGCATCGTCGAGCTAGAAAAAGCGGGCGCGCCATCTGAGCTACCGGTAGCTGAGATCGTTCCGAATCCATGGCAACCACGACAGTTATTCAATGAAGCGAAACTAAGCCAACTGGCCGAATCGATCCGCGAAGCAGGGCTTGTTCAGCCGATCGTAGTTCGCCGTACGACCACCTCCGGATATCAGATAGTGGCTGGTGAACGACGGTGGCGAGCGCATAAGATGATCGGTAAGGAAACGATCAAGGTCGTCATCGTCGAGCTTTCGGACGAAGAGATGGCGATGCTAGCGCTCGTTGAGAATGTTGCCCGTGAGGATCTGTCTGATTACGAGGTCTCGCGCTCAATCCGCAGAACTGAAAAGGAGTTTCCGAATCGAAAGCGCATGGCGGAGGCATTAGGTATCTCGCGTTCGGAACTTTATCGGTTACTCGCTTTCGTCGAGCTGCCGGATTTCATGATCAAGGATCTGGACGTTCAGCCACGTCTTATTGGCGCGCACGCTGCAGAAGGGGTGGTCTCCGTTCTTCGCGATAAAAACGGGCGTGGATTAGAGATCGCACAGGAACTCTGGACGAAAGTTGTCTCGGGCGACCTGGACCAAACCAAGCTGGCGAGAGCGATCAAGCAGGCGATGGAGAGCGACAAGAAGCTTCCCGGCGGTGTTAGCGACCGCAGCATTGAGAAGATCTTCTCCGGGAAGAATCAAGCCGGGTCTATCACAAAAGACGCTGTCGGCTTTACGGTTAAGATCAAAGCTGGGATGCTAACTGAGGATAAAGAACATCAAATACGGGCACTTATCAGTCGGATTTTTTCCGCAGGTACAGGCAACGGAGACTAATGGGCTCTGTGTCCCCAATGGGGACACAAGGGACACCGTGCCCTGTCCTTCGCGTGCTTCTCCGTGTGCCCGGTTGCACCGGGCATTTTTGTGTCCCCAATGGGGACACCGCACTCGGTGAGCGAAGAACGAGACTGTGCACACGGTGCCCGCGCGCGACGCCCCGGTCGCAGGACACATCACCTCACCTATCATCCCCCCAGACCATGCCGGGCCGCTCAGCTACCCAGCGTTCACACAAGATGCATCATTCCTGTGGCTCCGTTGGCTATCCGCACCGTGGGAAACTGTGCGACTGCGCGCTAGTATCCTGTCCGCCTTCCTTATTGGCGTCTCAGTGTTCGAGCGACACCGCACGCCGAAGAGTGCAGGCGGTACGTCTCCGACAAGTTATCGGCCATCGCTGCCTCCAGAGTGTTGGCGCGCAATCACGCTATCGATTCCGACCGAGCCCGCCGAACAGTTCAGCCCGACGTAACGGCGCATCGACGCTTTATAGCAACGCTCAACTGATGCGATGCGCGTCAGTTTTCTCTAACTTACCGACGTACGGGTGAAAGGCGGCCGGAGGTGGCGCCCTGCCGTCGAACGTGCCCTCCGACCGATCCCGCTGTTAGCCGGCTTGCACACGAAGAATCGGCTCGGTGCGATCGGCCGACTGCAAGCTTTCGTGCGACGGTATGCGAAGAGCAGCGTTGACCTCGTGCAGGTGAACTGCAGGCGCCCTGCCACACACGATCATACAAGTATCGTCTGCCACCGTCGGGCTGGGAGCACCATATTGGCAAGGCTTCCTATGGCGAGACCACGCCAGTTTGAAAGTTCTATTCCGCAGCGCAAGCGCGAACTCGCCGCACAGCGCACTTCCGAGCGCCGGGGCGGCAAAGGCTTTCCGCAAAAAGCAATCCGACAACACCACACCCACGGGTGAACCGGAGTACCTCTTAGGGCTAGGGCCCGAGTTGCGGGAAATGAGAAAGACTATGTGGCCGACGCATCAAGCGTCCGACTAGCTCCAGGGCGAGCCATTGCCGGCAACCGTCTCGTTGGAGCGGCGGGCTAGCGGGGGCGGGCTGACTGGTAGCTGTGTGGCTGGTTTGCGCCTGCGGACTTAGGTCCGCGATGAAGAGGCGTAGACGTCGTCGCTGAGATCACAGGCTAGCGGCGGCGCCCGGTCGTCCAGGCGATACAACGAGCCCTCAATGTGAATGATGACCGCGTGATCTGATCACCGGCTACGGAGCAGCGCCGCCGCCACCTCGCGCCGAACACATCGCCCCACTCACCGAAGCAATGCGTGCTATGAGCGGTGCGCAATCACCCAGGCGTCAAACCGCAGTGATGAGCTCGAAGAATAGGTCGCCGCCGTTCAGGCCGACAGAGAGGTATTCAATCTCGTCAACGATGAGCCGGCTGTTGCGTGCAAGGAAGCGCACGTCGTAGCTAGCCAGTGTCTTGATCGTTCCAAGGCGCGCCGTCTGCAGTGCCATCGTGATGCCGCGCGTTTCGCGCGTCGTGAACTCCTCCCCCAGCGTCTTCGAGCACCTCCAGCATGGAGCTGTCGCCCTGTTCGAAGCGCGCCGAGGTCGCATTCAGCGCTTGGCATACGCAGACCGACCATGCACCCGCGGATCCGCCCAAGTGCTGATGCCGGCACGTTGTTCATGCGGACCTCCGGCATTGGCAAGACGTCGCGCCAGCCGGTCATAAACGAGCGGGCGATAGCTTACGACCGGCGGCGCCGGCGGCACGGTGTGCTGCGCCGCCGACTCCTGCCGGTGATGCGAGCGTCGATGTCCGGTAGCAAGGTTCGTCGTCTGCCTCCGGGTACATGAACGGCCATTAGTTCGCCGCTCTCCTCGATGCGAACCTCATGAGCCAGGCTGTGAACGTCACATCTCCGTCGGCGTGTCCGGTCAGGCACGCTGTAGTAGTTTGCGCTGACGGACACGAGACCCTGTCTGACACCCCGTTTGAGGCGGAACACACCATTGAACAGCAGGCAACGCTTGGAACGCCGCGCGCTCTTCGATGAAGTGCTGGGCCACGACGCGCTCAGTGGTGCCATGCACGCGAACATTGGCGACGGTATCGAGCCATTCACGCAGTTGCCGGTACGAGTGGGCGGTTAGGCCGACCAGATCCGGTGCGTCGCTGTGGACACGGGGCAGCTCACGCGTAAAGGGCAGAGGAATTCTGTAGAGGGCCGTAATGTCAAATCCGCAGCGGGCCGCCCACCGCTGGTGGCCTGAATTTTCGTGGAACATCGAGCGCGAGGATGAAGTTGCTTGCAAATCATTGATTTGGCGTTGATTCTTCGTCCTTTTTGTGGAATGTTTCACGGCCTTTCGCTGGATCCTTGGCCTTTGCCGGCCGGGAAGTCCAACTCGCGGTCGCATGGGCAGGTTTCGATGCCGGACCGTAGCGTTTATTACGTGATTCGTAATGTCATCACATCTCCGGCGCGAACACGCGGTCAGGAGACCCCGAGAGCCACGGGATCGGCGCCTTTTCGCGCCATATCGACGTTCACGTCACTTCCGCCAGATCGCATGCGCTAGGCTGCACCAATCGGGGTTACCGGACGTGGACCGTATCTTCTCTTGCTTCGGGATCGAAAGTTTTCGTGCGTGCCCGAGCCGTCCGACTTTCTCACTGCGTTTCGTCGAGTCCGTCGACAGGCCCGATCGGTCGCGTTCCCGGCAGGCGGATGATCTGATCGCCCGCCCTCGCGAATCCAAGATGAGCTGGCCACGCTGCGCGTACATGCTTCCATGCCGGGAAAATCGATGAGCGAATGATTTCCGGAACGGCGAACGCGCGTTGAACCGACGCGCCACGAGCCAGGAAAAATAAATGATGATGTTCAGTTCCCGGTACTGGAAGAGGGCGTGTCAGCCCGGGCACTGAGCCGGAAAGGGGGGATGATGAAGTCAGAGGTGTACAGATTCGTCTACACGCGCTCGCAGGGCCTCAGGCGTTCCTACGATGTCACGCTCAACGTCACCAGGCTCGAGTCAGGGCTATTCAAGTACAGTGCGTGGGTGCACTACGAAGGCGCGTTCAAAGGCAATGGCCTCCTTTATCCGCTTGCATCGAGTAATGCCGACGATGTGGTAGCAGAGGCGCGTGGTCGTATTGAAGACGATATTGAACGGCTGGCGGGCGTGGTCGAGTAGCGTGATCCGAATCCGCTTGACGGGCGAGTCGGTCGGATCGGTTTGACAACGTACCGCTTTGCCACATGGTCGCGAGGTCGGGGAGGCTGCCCCGTCTTCGTTGCATGCCGCAGAAGCAGGTCGCAATGTTTCGGCGAACCGGAATCGCCCGCGCGACGCCAGTCGCGATCTCACTCGTACGCGTGAAAGAACTCGAATACGCTGCTGCTGCGCGCCACGCGGTCCAGCCAGTCATCTACTGGTCGCAACGGCCCAGCGATTGCAAACTTCTCAGCGCCATGTGGGCGTTCTCAGAGCGATGCGATGCCGATCCGTGGTCTGGCGCAACGTGGGACGCTTCCAGGCGATCGCGTCGCGGGCCTGTGCTGAACCCCTTTCCGTCGGACTGGAGCAAGACCGCATGCAGTTCGCGCGGGAAGTGATCGCGCGTCGCGCTCGCCGTCGCGGCCCCGTCCTCGTTGTCTCTCCTCTCCATCGCGGTCGTCGCCACGGCGCTGCGCGCGTCTTAATTCGTGTACGGCGCGCTTCGCCGCCGCTTGATGCATCAGGCTGGAGCATCGAGCCGTCAATCGTATTTGGCACAGGACCGCTTGAGGATGCGCGCACGAAGCACGCTCGTAGCGAGCTTTGGCATGCCGGTTGCGGGGGCTGACGCGTATCGGGTGTGGCGCCCGTGGGTAGCTCACCGTGTATTCATCGCAGCGTGTCGTAAAGGCACTAGGAGAGCAAAATGAAGAATCCCTGGTTGAAGAAGAACCCGCTACTGAGCATGTGGCTAAGCAGTGCGAACGCGACGCTAGGATCGGCTCGCGGACACGCAATCTCGACCGCGAAACGTGAATCCGCAAAGGTTTGGGCGACCGCGCTGGCGCCGCCGAAGACGCACAAGCGCAAGAAGCGTCGGTAGTGGAAGGGCGGGTGGTGGATGGACGTTATCTGACCGTAGATGTTGGTGCGTGAGAGGGCGACGGGTGGTCGAATGCGCAAAGGCATGCTGCACAGGCATGGTAGCCTGCGGTCAGGCGTCGCTAGAGGCTGAGGATGTACCATGCACCGGACCCCGCACGGCTCTGGCACTGCGCCGCAAGACCGGCCCTGGCTACAATAAGGCCTCCGATCAGACGTGGCTGTTGACTACATCACATGCGTTCAAAGCGAGGTCCGGCCAGCGCGGTCCGCCCCAGACGACCCCTCTCGAAGGCAATGCTGTTACCCATGGACCTGACGTCCGCGCGCGAACAGTCGCTGTCCTATCACCTCGCGCTCGCGACATGCCGGAGTGGTCACGGGAACAACTATCTGTTCAACGAGCTGATGCGAACGGTGTACGTCGCGTGGTTTCTTCAGCAGGCGGGATACGGCAAGGAGCCCGTTGCACTGTACAAGCTCGCCCAATATGCGGTCGAAGCTGCGCTGACGCTCGCGCATGAATCGGGCGAATGGCTGCTAGCAGACGAGGCGCTACCGGCTTTTGAAAAGCTGCTCGCGCTACACGATTCGCAACTCGCCGTTGCGCCACTGCACAAGGTCGTCGACGCCGAGCGGCGGCTCGCACGGTTCCTTCAGGGAACCGCCAGTTCGCCCATCCCGGACGGAGAATGAACCGATCCGGCAATCGCCGGTAAGTGTGGGCACTCTTACTGAATATTTGAATAGGATGCCAGAATAAAAATGCTTTTAAATTAGTGATCTAACGATCCGTCAAGTTGCGAAAGATCGTGAGGCAGCACAGCCTTGCCACGGCTTCGTGCGCCGTTACCGCCAGATTTTGCACGGATCGAGCAAATACGCTATTACACTTCCGCCGGTTAGCGAAGAAGAAGTGGACGCAATAATGCGTGAATTATGTGGTCGCGAAAAGGTATGCGTCCCGAGACGAGAGCGTGCTGAGTTAGCGTACCGGTTTTCAGCACTGCGGTGATGCTTGGATGTGCGGAGCGGCCTTTCAGTCGCGACGCGAAAATCGCTTGGCCGTTCCAGATGGTAACTCGCCGAACATGGCGCGATAGTCATGCGCGAAGCTACTGAGGTGCCAGAAGCCCCACCTCGTCGCGGCCGGCATGACGGACTCGCCGAGCCTCGCTTCCCGACGCACGTGATTCACGCGCACCGCCCTAAGGTATGCGATTGGATTCAGACCGAGCGCTTCCTGGAAGGCATAATGTACCGTCCTTCTACTAACGCCCAATTGCACGCATAGCTCGGCAATCGATAACGGACAACTCGCTGGATGCCGAAGCTTATCCCGCGCCGAATTCACAAGCGACCAGTATTTTGTATTGCCGCCTGTGGTGGCCAAATCAGGCGCAGCTGAAATGACTTCGGAAATCGCATAGAGGATGACTCTCTCGAAGCTCGATGTGATCGTTAGCGTCTGCCTGTTCACACGGAGATGACTGCGCGGCAGCGGCGAGCGTCTGCTTGAGAAGGTGGCGCAGATTGCCTGCGGCTTCGGCGGTCATTGCGATGAGTGGCCTGATCGGTTTCTTGACAGCGGCTTACAGCGAATTTTGCGAGCGTGTACAGTCGGCCATGACCTGTCAATGGCTAGCCAGATTGATCAGGGAGAAATCAGCAACGCGGTTCCGTACGTTGGCCAATGAGACGACCCGAACAGGAACCGTCAGAAGTAAAAGAAGAAACCGCGCCCCGATCATGCCGCGCGGTGCAATCTTTCAGATTTGTGGCAGAGCCGGTTCGGCCCTGCCTTCAATGTCACACAGTCAGGGTGTGCGCGGAAACTCGAATGCGTCGAACAGATCGCCGATCGCGGGCGCATTGACGGGCACATACGGATGCGTTTGCAACTGGACCGGATTCGGCAGATTGTCGCGGCTTCTGTGCGTGATCGGCTTCAGATGCCAGTTGCGTTCGATGAACTTCACGATCGACGCGTGATCTGAGTATTGATGCACGACACGGCCACCGCGCGAGTACGGCGACACGACGATCATCGGAATGCGCGGGCCATCGCCGAAGAAATCGAGTGGCTGGATGTAGCCTGAGTCGTAGTAGCCGCCTCCTTCGTCGGTCGTGATGAGGATCGCCGTCGAGGCCCAGAGGCTCGGGTCGCGCTGCACCGTATCGACCAGTTTGTGCACGAATGATTCAAAGAGTCCGAACTTGGACGACTCCGGGTGCCCGTCGAGCAAACCGCCCGGCTTCACGAACGACACCGCCGGCAGCGTACCGTTCGCAATGTCCGTGTACAGATCGGTCGTGTCCTGCAGGTGTGCATTGACCAGTGCGGGGTTCGTCATGATCGCGGTTTCATACAGGAACGGGTTGCAGATATTGCAGTAGACGCTCGTGGCCGGCGTCTTCACAAACGTATTCCAGCCTTCGCCGTAGTACTTCCACGAGATGTTCTTCTCGATCAGCGTATCGGCGATCGTCCGCACCGGCGAAGGCGGGATCGTGAACGAACTCGTATTGACCGTGCCATCCCCGTTGTAGCCGGGGTTGTAGTTGTTCAGCAGGTAATACGTGTTCGGCGCGCACTTCGCTTCCGGCTTGTACGGCAAGCGATCAAGATAATGGCGCAGCGCGCCGACACCAGGCTGATGACTGTCCGAGCAGTTGCTGTACGTGCCGCCCGAATAGCCGTCCTGCGTGTACCAGTTGTTGGTGTTCGGCTGCGGCAGCGGATTCTCGATCTGATCCACCGGCGGCTTCGTGGGATTGCCGCTGCTGTCCGTGTAGTAGAGCGCATCGGCGGTGCCGATCATGATGCTGTTCGCGCCCGTGCCACCCATCACCGGCTGGTGATAGTTATCGCTGATCGTGAACTGGCGCGCGAGATGCGTGAAATACGGCATGTCGCCGGTATTCACGTTGTAGTAGCCAAGCGCGGTCGCGCCTTCGCCCGTCGTCTCGTCGCTTGCGTTCGCGGGCTGTGGCTTACCGTTCGAACCGGCGCCCACGGACGTTTCTACCCACGCGAACAGATCCATCTGGCAACCGCTCGGATTATCGAGCGTAGCGTGATCGATGCTGCAATCGGCCTGTTGCCAGTTCTGGTAGAAGCGATGCACCGGGCTGTTGATGTACTGGTCATAGTCGGGACCGACGCGCGAGATCTGATACGGTCCGTTCGGCAGGTTATATGTGTTCGAGCCGAAGCGCGTATCGACGCTATGCTGCGGCAAGCCGCTCGCACCTGTCGTCAGGTGCACGACATCCCACGGCTCTATCATTGCGCCCTCCACGGCCTGCGCCGCGGCGAGCGTGGCGAACGGCGGCGGACTGGTATCGCTCGGCGCGCTTGCCGTACCGCCCGTATTGGGTGCCGGCAGCACCGTATAGGGCTGCTTGCCGCCAGGCGCCATCTCGAAGCGCTTCGGGTCTGTCGCACTGGCCGTGTATTGCGCGGCCAGTGCGAAGTTCGGCCCAGGGCGGCCATCGGCCGTAATGATGCCCTTGGACAGCAGGTTCGCCACCGTCTGCCCCTGGCGCGGCGTGTAAGCGCCGAATACGTGGTCGAACGTGCGGTTCTCGCCGACAATGACAATGACGTGCCTGATCGGCGATGCGGTGTTCACTGGAGCCGCCGCAGCGGCCTGCTGCTGGCTCTGCGCGACAACGGGCCAAGTGGCCGCCGCAAGCGCGACGGAAATGGCGCCGCAAAACAAGCCGCCTTTAAATGTCGGTGAACCAATTGCATTGACAATACTTTTCACGAACGCCTCCATGACGTTACCCGAATGAGCAAGGAGCAATGTGGCGTGTGGAAACAACGGGCAGTGTGCAGGCGCTGCCTCTATTACAAAGCGTTACGACGGAAAGAAATTAAAGGGTGGCAATGACGAGACAGAGGCAAAAAGAAGTCGATCACATGTGAATTCGCTGACGAATTACTTTCGCTGATTCCTGTTGCATAATCCGCAGGGTATTTTCTTTGTGGATCGTGGTGCGCTCGCAAAGCTTCGAGCGCAGGTTGTTCATTAAGGACGTCTTGTCGCGCCTGATCAGGGCGTCCAACGATAAACAACAACACTGGAACCGTTGTAGTTGTCTTTCGTAATGACGTACTCGCCGGTTGACCGTCGGTACGATCTGAGGCCATACATCGAATCGACGTCATTGCCGACATACACGGTATTGGGGCTGCTGTTGTTCAATGTCGCGTCCAGGCTTCCTGTGTTGAGATTGAATGCATCGATGTCCGGCTCGGTGTGCACATATCCAACAAAGAGATAGTTGCCTGATGCCGAAATGGATTTGGGATTGGCGGTGCTGATTGTGATGACTGGATTGGGCGTGGTGGTATTGCCGGCGCGCCAGCCGTGATACACCTCGATCCGCGATCCGATCGACGTCCAGTCTGTGCTCCCGACAATGCCTTGCGCGAGGATATCGTGTCGCTTTCTTGTGTCATCCATTGAAAGGCCAAGATTCGTGCCCATGGCGGTTACTGTATCGTGCAGGACCCGGCCGACTGCGAGGCCCCGTCCATGCCCCGCTCCGCGCTCGCGGCCGCGGGTGCTGATGTGATCACCGGTGGCGAGCGGCTCGCGGAACACATCGTGGCGGCGTTGCGTGGTGCACCCAGCAGGGAGGCGATCCCGATGACCACGAAAAAACTCGATTTGGAAGCCAGCCCGACCGGGTCTGGCATCGGCGAACCGGAAGAACTCGACGTTCTCCGGTTCATTGAGTTGCACCGGTTGCCCGTCGCGCTCGACCTCAATGACGGCAAGCCAGTTGTCTTGCTCGTTGCGTGTTGTGTAGACGGTCACGTGGTAGCCGCGATATTCCAGGCGCTCGCGCCGGTACGCGCCGGGGTGCGGTAAAGAGGACATAAAAGGGCCTCGTCGTAGAAATGGCTGCGGTGACACAAAACTCGGTAAGCGCCGTGAAGGGCGGTACGTTAAGGAAACCCGGGCAAAGCGTTGGGTACAAGAGATCGAACTTCCCGCCGCCCAGCAACGTAGACGCGCCTATTCCTCGTTACCGACTGCCTTCGAGACGGCAGCGGGGCTGTCGAACTCCTCGTCAGACAGCGCGGCAAGCGCTTCCATTACCTCTTTCAGGCGTCGGCGGTTTTCTAGGCGATGCTCTTCGACGTGGTCCGCCCGACCCGCTACCGCGTTGGGTCCCGCCTTCGCGGCTGCATCGGGCGCGTCTGATTGGTTCCATCGACTGACTCCATGCGCTGCGAAGCTGATTCGAGACGCTCAATGTCTGTGACGGGTGCGAACCCGCAAGCGATGTACCGCATATATCATCGGCATTGTGTCCTTTCGCGGTCTTGAGTGTTGATTTGCGCGGAATCCTGACCCACGGGGGGTGCGGCTGTTCGCCGGGACCGGCAGCTCGTTCAGAGCGTACATGCTGGTTGCGCATCAATCTCGCCATCGAGGCAGCCATGTCGGGCGCGTCCTGGACCGACGCCGCGCATGTGGCAGGATTTGCAGACTCGGTTCACCTAACGCGCACCCACAAGCGCATGTTCGGCTTCGAGCCGACAGCAGTGCGCCTTCAACCGACCGCGTGAGCGCGCGTCCCGCAGTCGCCGCATACAGTAACGTCGCGGATAGACCAAGGTGCCAGCCTCCAAGTCGGCAGGACAAGAGCGACCCTAACCGCTTCTCAGGCTTGGGTTGTTAAACGGCTTCAGGTGGTCCGATTGCCGTTTCGTACTATCAGCAAGAGGCGAGTGGCTCACGACCCTTGACGCACACGATGACCGGAATCGCGTCCGTCACCGGGTCGGTCTTAAGCCATCGGCGGAACGCGACGCCATCAACATGCGGCATCGTCTCGTCCGCTCTACCATGTGCCAATACGGTTGTTTTTCCATATAAGCTCTCCTTCAATCTCCCTAAAAAAGTGACATATTCCCGCTGCGCTGTCTAACCTCGTCTTTCATTTCCTGCCTTAAGGCCGAGGTTTTCAGGGTATGCTGGGATAAATAGGTTGGACATCGCTTTTGGGACTGTATCGCTGATACCTCAGGCGAAGGTGTTCCGAAACGAGCGGTTCGAACTCCTTCGCCGGGGCGACCCAGACATCGTTCCTATTCTGCTCGTTAAACTAAATCAATGTACCGTAGCGGTTTTCGACGGCATATATACGGGCC
>BBSL01000312.1 GCA_001319865.1 Burkholderia sp. E7m39
CGAAATCGACAAGGCGGTGCCGGCTGACCTTGACGTGCACTGTATCGTGGACAACTACAGTGCCCACAAGCATCCGAAGGTCAAAGCGTGGTTGGCAGCACGTCCTCGGTGGCATATGCATTTCATCCCGACTTACAGTTCGTGGCTTAACCAGGTCGAACGCTTCTTCGCTCTGATCACCGGCAAGGCCATACGCCGTGGCTCGTTTGGTTCGGTCAGACAACTGGTTAAACGTATCGACCAATTTGTCTCTCACTACAACCAGAACTGCGAGCCCTTCATGTGGACCGCCACCGCTGATTCCATCCTCGCCAAGCTACAAAGACTATGTACGCGAATCAGCGGAACGGGAGATATGTATGGACCGTGTCAAGTACCAAAGTGCGCGGTTCTCCGAGGTTTGACGGGTCAAGGGCGGGCGTAAGCCCGGCGTAGCGGACCCTTGACGCGACGTCGATTTTCCATGCTATGCATTGGTCGTGAGGGGCGACGCTTGCGCGCTCACGACCATGCGAGACCGTCTGTCTGACGGTCATCAACAACAGGATGCTTGGGCCAGGACCGGGCGGTTATCCGACGGTTGATCATTCTGATATGCGCGGGTTGGTTACCGCATGACAAACGAAACGTCGGGGAGCTGCCTCAATCTAGTTTCGAGGGTTGTGCTGGTTCCAGTTGCCTCCTAGTGTCGCCGCGAGGTTTCTCCCACCGTTGCCTGGTCCTGGCCGAAACTTCCTGCTGCGTACTCAACTAACATCTCATGCCCGCTAAGCGCGGCTGAGGGGGACGACGTGTTGCCCGATAGCCCAGATAAAGCCGACGAGCTCGCGCGCAATGGCGGTACAGACCTGGTTCTTGAGCTTGCCGCGTGCCATCAGGTTTCGAAAGCGTTGACACAGCCGCTTTTGCGCGGACCATGCGATCTCCTGGACCTCCGGCGGCGTACGCTCTGCGCGCCGCTGCAGGATCGCGGTCTTTCGTGCGGCATGGCGATAGGTCCACGCTGCTTCGATGAGTACCCGCCGGACGTGGCTGTTGCCAGTCTTGGTGATACCACCGCGGCGCTCGCGCTTGCCGCTGGAGTGTTCGCTGGGCACTAGGCCCAGATACGCCATCAGTTGGGGCGGACCGGCAAACCGTGCGAGATCACCGAGTTCCGCGACCACCGTCACAGCCGCGAGCAGACTGATGCCGCGCAGCGCCATCAACGCCTCGATCACTGGCCAAACCGGGCTGGCCTGCGCGGCTGTCTCGACTTCGTGGTCGAGGCTGGCCACACGGTTGCCACAGGCCTGTACCGTGTCGATATATTCCTGCAGCACGATCTGTTGCTCCGGCCGGACGAACTTGATGCCTTCCAGCCAGCGCCAGTGCGCTTGCGTCCACCTCGAGCGGCCTGCGTAGCGATGGCCATGGCGCGACAGAAACGACAGCAGCCGTTGCTTGGCCTGGCGTTGCAGATGCTTCATGTCCTCCCGCGCACGGGTCAGGTCGCGTAGCGCCTCCTGTGCCTCATCCGGAATCCACACGGGGCTCAACTCGCCGGCGCGATGCAGGCGCGCCAGGCTTAGGGCATCCCGCCGGTCGGTCTTCACACGTTCGCCCGGCTTCTTCGGAATCAGCGACGGCGCCACAACCTGACAGTCCTGTTTGAGCTCAAGCAGCTGTCGGCAAATTGTGTAGCCGCAGGGGCCGGCTTCGTAGCAGAACGCCAACCGTCCCGTGCCGCGCTTGAGCTGTGTCACCAGTTTCGCGATGGCCTCGGGCGTGTTCACGATCTCGCCCATATACCGCAGCTCACCGGCCGTGTCGGCGACTGCCACGGCAATCGTTTCCTGATGCACATCCAGGCCCACGTACTTGCTAAACTTGTTCATGACCTGCCCCCTCAATGCGGCTCTGAGCCGCGGTGTAACCGACCTCAAGCTTAATCCGCGTACCTTGAGGTGCGGCAGGTCCGTACATGATGTCTAGATTGTCTCGCTGCCCTTACAAGACCATGATTGAAATTGATGATCGATCGCAGATTCCCAACGTTCTCGTTGTTTCGTCGGATTTGGAAGCGGCGCGAAGCCTGCAGGAATTTCTTCAAGGGGAGGCACTCGCAGTCGATTGTCTCGAGCAGGTAGATGTCGCGGATGTATTGTTAAGTTTGAGCGACATAACGTATGACCTGTTGCTCGTCGATGCTGTGCATACCGGGTGCTCAAGAACAGCGCTAATTCGCTACCTGCGTAGCGAAAGGATTCACGTCCCAATCATTGGAATATCGAATGGAGGCAACGTTCGTGAACGGGTTGCTTTGCTGGACGCGGGCGCCGATGATTGCATCCCATTCCCGTTTGACTTGGCCGAGGTGGCTGCCAGGTGCCGCGCTGCGATACGCCGATGTCATCAATCCCGGAACGCGGTTTATTTCTGGCGTGGATTGTATATCGACCGCCAGGCAAAGACAGTTACGAAAGGCGCGGAACATCAGCTTAACAGCTCGGGAGTGGGCTGTCTTTTCAGCGTTATTGGATAAAGCTGGGACGGTGCTTCCAAGATGGCAGCTCGCCAGTCAATTCACATGGAGTAGAGAAGGCGCTGCCTGCAATGTTATTGATGTACATGTATCGAAGCTGAGAAAGAAGCTCGGTAGAGAAGCCATTCAGACCATGAGAGGTATCGGATTTTGCCTCGCGACCGGTGATAAGCCGACGCCAACTGAGATCCGGGAGCTCCGTGAAGCGTAGGACTGTATGCGGACTCGCGATCCGAGTCATGAAATTCCGCTGCAACCATCGGAGAGCGCGTGTGCCGCCGAATGCGGAGCATTCAGTGAGGGTAGGAGTCGCCTGATGATGAACTTGTTGGGGTTATTGCCGGGCGCACATGCTCACGAGGTGACCGGATGAAGCCATCTTGACGTCCGGTCATCCTAAGCCTCTAATTGCGCGCCCGGCGTGGAAAAGTCCGAGAAGAAGCCCCGGTAGCGTGCATCCTTTCAGCGGTCAACGCTGCTCTCGGTCATGCAGTACTGAGACAAATTGCCATTAAACGGTAACGCGGCGAATCGAGAGGGATAAGGCGAATAACCCTGAATTAATCCGATTGAGCCTATCGGCGATCACTTGACCCGAAAAATGGCGCAGAAAGCTCTCCCTCAGCCATATTTATATGGCATAGTGCGGCCATTGACATCATAGGGAGGAAATATGGCAACACTCGAAAAACTGCAATCGCAAATTGCAAAATTGCAGGCGCGCGCTGACGAACTGATTTCAAAACAGTCGTCGACGGTCATCGCAAAAATTCGCGATATCATGGAAAAACACGGTCTCACGACTGCTGACATTGATGCGTATGTCGGTGGAAAGAAGCGCGGACGCCCGGCTGGCTGAAAGCTCTTGTGGGGCCGAATGCATCCGTCGCGAAGTATCGCGATCCTAAGTCTGGAGCGACATGGAGTGGGCGCGGCCGTGCTCCTGCATGGATTGCCTCTGCCAAAGATCGCACTCGCTTTCTGGCAGACGGTACCGCAGGAATTTCGGTTCCGGCAACGGTGGCGGCAAGGCGAACGGGTAATTATCCGAGAGGGCCTCAGCCTGCAAAATATCGTGACCCAATCACAGGCGCCACATGGAGCGGTCGCGGTCGCTCGCCAGCATGGTTGGTCGGCGTTAAAGATTTGTCTTCATACTTGATCGCTGGCGCTGCCGAGGTGGCAGACTCGGCAGACATAGTGCCTGCGAAAACGGCTGGCGCAAAGAAGACAGTGAAAGTTGCTGTTAGGAAAGCGGCCAGAGCGAAGAAGGCTGGCATAGGCCGGACAGGTGGTAATACCAAGTGATCTTCACCTCAAAAATGTTCTCAGCGGTCAGGCTGCGATGAATGCGGAAGATCATCGCGCCGAAACCGACTTCTGCAGACCTTCCTTAACGTATTCATTTGAAAAACAGACGATGAGCAATGATCCCAATGGCAGTAAGCCCTTACGAGTGTTTTCACATGACATATGGTTGCCCAGCACCTGTCGAATGTGCTTCGACAGGTGCTGCTGGGCGGGGAATGCAGTGCGGACCGACGACGCCGAACACCGACAAGATTGCTATGCAGGCCGTGGAGTTCTTCCTGGGCGCGACTGGGCCTCGCGCTTTCGTTCGACGTACTGCTGCCCCTGACTGACATCGGATGGAAATAGCGCTTGTACAAGTCGGTCGACGAACTGAAAGAATCTGTCGGAGGCATATCCGGCGACAAAAGCGATCGCTAAGGGAGACACCTCGGTGCCGCCACGAACTAAATCACTAAACAGGCCAATTGAGATGCCGACGATAACGGCTGTTGTGACGTGCGACCGGTTGGCGACTTTTGAATATTCTGGATGGAACAGGCATGCAGCGGTATCGTCCCGCAATTTGCGCAAGATTGCGGCAGTCGCACCAAGCCACGCGTACAAAATAGGCAGGACAAAACCTGTTGACATTCCGACAAACGTTAGAATGTTGTCTCGTGCGTAATTCGCCGTAGCGCGGATCTGCTGATAGATCGCGATCTTCTGAAATCCCTGTTTCACCGTGTCATCCGGGATTATCATTCTGTGCTTGCTATCAGCCGTGGTGCCGATGTCGAAAAGAGGTAAGTCGACCTCGAGCGCACGGCGAATTGATTCGGTCGTGCACTCCCAGCCGGCGACTGAAGGTGGCGCGGGCCAGTTCAAGCTAAATCCGTACTTCATGCCATCAACGAATGTAAAGACTTGGTTAGCGGCGATCGCGGCCTCTGCCTTGTCGCAACCATCCGCGTACCGGCTGGATACGATTCCCCAACTTTCTCCCCATGGCTCACCGAATAAGGCGAAAACATGCTTGCCGACAAGATTCGGGACCCAGAAGAATAGCCTGCTAATCGTTCTCGTCCGATCGATGTCTGAATAGAGTTGCCGGTTATTTGTGGCAAATTTCTGTAACGTTTCCTTTATCGCGACGGCTTCCGGTGAATTTTGCATTTGCGACAGCACGTCAGGAGAAGGATGCTCGTTGGCTTTCGCGAGCGCAGCGGAATATGCCTGCAACTGATTGTGCATTATCAAGGCGATGGGATCATTTTTCTGAATCCCGTCATGAACGTCGTCGGATATCTGCTTGATTACGAATAGCAGACACGACAGGACCAACACGAAGAACGTGAGCGCCGCTGCAGAGACTGAGTAGTTCCTGATCGCTATCCGAGCGCCTTTACGCGCGTCCGCACCTACGGTGTCACCCGACACAGGCTCAATCGCCTGTGAAATTCGGCTCATCGCGTCATAGAACGGTACTTCTACCGATGCAGACCATCGGAATGCTGTCTGCGCCTCTCGCGCAACGGAGAGTGCTTCAATGTCGGAGCCTGAAACAGGTTTCCCCGCGAGTCCTGCGTAAGACAGCGCGTCGGCACAGTGCCGGAGGTCATCGGCAACCTTTGCGCTTGGAAAAGCAGTATGCGCCACGATGTATGGCATCGCGCGATAGAATGCGGACTCCGTTTTTGCGCTGACTTTGTTAGCCTGTACCTCGGCACGAGCGTTTTTGACGGCACGAAGCTTCAATCTGGGCATTCGCACGCCTGCGCGTGCCGCAAGTGAAATACAAATCTCACAGCGAACAATATCTTTTCTTAGCGTGGCTAAGGCAATGTCGTCGTTCGGCGTGTTGCCATCCTGCCCCGTCACTCTAGATGACGTGCTCATAAAAACCTCCTTCACGGATCAGATGGCCGCCGTTTAGATGGGGCAACCTGAGAGTCTGTGAAAACGATACTGTGTCTGTTGACATTGCCTGCCAGATTTTGCTTTCGCAATCAATGTGTTTTGTTTTCGCTATGCGATTCGGTCGAAACTGGATACAGCAGGTTGATAAAGATAGAGCGGACAGGTGCATCTCAAGACGCACGAAAGGTGCACTATCGTTCTAGTGCACAACTTTTGGCGCGTCTGGATTGGCGCTGCTCGAAGGATCCGGGCCGTCGGCGCTTAACTCGGAGATGATTTCGAATTGCTAGGATCGCAAGAAGCGCCATTGCCAATTCATGGGCTCGCCGACGATATCGAGTCTAGACTCACGGATATCTATGCACCATATGTCGTTTGGCAT
This sequence comes from Burkholderia sp. E7m39, assembly GCA_001319865.1. Taxonomy (GTDB): domain Bacteria; phylum Pseudomonadota; class Gammaproteobacteria; order Burkholderiales; family Burkholderiaceae; genus Paraburkholderia; species Paraburkholderia bengalensis. The sequence goes on from BBSL01000312.1 coordinate 6,117, forward strand.
AGTTGGCAGGCTTGTCGGCCCGGCATTAACCGGCGATGGCCGTGTCCTCATCTGCCATATTTTAAAGACAGCGGTCATACTCCTATGCGGTTTTTCGCGGGTTACGTTACGATCAGCTTGTGCGTTGGGGGCACCGGGATCGCTCGACGCGGTGCAACCGAATTGGGGTTGGATCCGTCTCTCGCGGGGACGGACGCGGATATCACCGACACGGGGGAAATTTCGGCTGATTAGCGATTTCAAGCTGCGCATTAACTGCTTCGGTGTGTATTCTGAAAAGATGCCGTCGGGCGGTGACATTGTCTCCGAGATTTCGCCGATTTATAACGGCTGCTGCTAAGTGCAACATAGAGGTGCCGACACGGCTCACGGACTTTATCCGGGTAGCGCGGCGTAGTGCGCTGGTGCTGCCCTCTGCTGAAGCGGATACCCCGACTATCTGGAAACTCGGTAGTCGTGTTCCAGGCGCGGTAGATGCTGGCCGGCCCGTCGATTGGGTGATTGACAAGTGCTCATGGAAAAGACAGGTACACCAATGGACTGGCTTGCGAGCCCCGCGACCGACACCAGCGTCGAGGCCGCATGGGAGTGTCTGATCCACGGTGGGAACGCGTCGACGGATGCGATACGGAGAATCGTAGACGAGTCTTGGCACCGATGCCTGGACGGCCACGTGGACCCAGATGCGATGTGTGCGCCGGCGCCGCTTGAAGACGGGCCGCTCATCGACCTGCGCATCAGGAATGACCAACTGATGCATGCGAGCGTACCGTTTATCCATCAGACACACGAGTTCCTTTCGCAAACTGGGACTATCCTGCTGCTTGCGGATCCAAACGGAATGATTCTCGAGCATGCCGGCGATGCACGCCTTCTCGAACCGGCGCGCGAGGTCCACCTGATTCCGGGCTGCACCTGGAACGAACTCAGTTCGGGCACGAACGCGATCGGCACGACGCTGGCCGAGCGGCAGCCTGTGCAGATTCATGGATCCGAACATTTCTGCGCGGGAATCAAACGGTGGACGTGTTCTGCGACAGTAATTCATGATCCCGTTGACGGTTCGATACTCGGCGTTCTCGACGTATCGGGACTTACTCGAACCTATAACCGCCACAGTCTCGCGTTCATTGTCTCAATGGCAGGGCGCATTGAGGGCAGCCTCAGCAAGTTCGCCATGGAACGACGACTGCGGCTGATCGAGCGTTGCTGGGCTTATTGCTCGGGACGCATGGACGGCGTGATCGTCGCGGACGACCGGGGGCGCCTCGTTAGGGCGAATCCGCAAGCCTCGGGCGCATTTGCTCGGTTAGGGTTGTCGGGCACGCTGGAAAACGCTTTCCCCGTCGCTGAGATCGCGCGTATCGCCGCAGGCGCGACCTCGCCGCGAGATGCGGCGTGGCTGCGCCTCGCGCGAATTGAAACGGTCTCGGAAGGCAGCGAAATACTCGGCTTTATGCTGATTGCGCCGGCCGTCGCACGGCGCGCCGCCTTACTGTCATATTCGATACCAAACGCATCAACGCGTGTGCCGGCGTTCTCCCGCCTCATCGGGTCCAGCCCCGCACTTCGTATGACGATTCAGAAAGCAACGCAACTTGCAAGAGCATCCGTCCCTGTGTTGCTCATCGGCGAATCGGGTGTCGGCAAAGAGTTGTTTGCGCAGGGTATACACGACGCAAGCGACAGGGCCGACGGGCCATTCATCGCGCTGAATTGCGGTGGCATGTCGCGCGACCTTCTGGCAAGCGAACTGTTTGGGTACGCGGAAGGGGCGTTTACTGGCGCGTGCAAATCCGGCATGACAGGGAAAATCGAAGCTGCGGATCATGGCACCTTGTTTCTTGACGAAATAGGAGAAATGCCTCTCGACATCCAGCCATTTCTACTGCGTGTTCTGGAAGAAGGCGAGATATATCGACTAGGCGAGAATAAAGCACGAAGGGTCGACTTCCGCCTTATAGCCGCGACGAACCGTAATCTGCGTGCGGATGTCGCAAATGGCAAATTCCGCATGGATCTATACTACCGGCTCGCAGTAACGCATATTGCGATCCCGCCGCTGCGCGACCGCAAGGATGACCTGGAAGAACTGATCGAACATTGGCTACGCCTCTTGCTCGAGAGGTACGGCCTTGCGGGCGTCGTGTTCGACGATGCGGCACGTGCCTGCCTGCTGAACTATTCATGGCCCGGCAACGTGCGCGAACTGCGCAATGCGATTGAGTGTGCGGTGCTCATGAGCAGGGATGGTGTGATCACCGTGAGCGAGCTTCCGCTAGAAGTAGGCGCTTGCCCGGCTGTTCACGGGAACGTCTCGGCGATATCTACGCGCGGCGTTGAGTCTGCTCAACAGAAGGTGGTTTCGCTCGAAATGGTAGAAGCAGAGGCAATCCGAAAGGCGATCCAGCAAAGCGAAGGCAACCTCACCCGGGCGGCAGCTCAGCTTGGGATCGCAAAAAGCACCCTCTATTTGAAAATGAACAGGTACTCTTTGAAGCGCGAGCCGTAACGAGACGGAGCAGGATTCGATGAGGTTTAAGTTCGGTTCATTGACGAGCCGAGAAACCAACGGTCACGTTCTGCTCGCCAAGCCCCCAACGATAGCTCGCGGACCGTCAAACGGCGAGTCCGGCGCTGACACGGCGCTAGCTCCGCGTGTCATTCTCTCTTCCGTCATGGCCGCAGCTAGCACCCGGCTGTTTCCAGCTACGGTCATTAAACCCTTAGCGAGAAAGCTTTCCTCGGGCGATTAGAATTTCGTCGGTGAGTCCATATTTCGCGACCTTCTGATACAGCGTACTTTTCGCGATCCCGAGCTGAGCGGCGGCCTCAGTGACATTGCCCCGATGTTTCTGTATCGCGAACCTTATCGATTCCGCTTCTGCAGCGTCAAGCGATAGGACCTCGTGGGGAGTTGGCTCGGAGGCTGCGGTGTGCGGCCTGTCGTGGGCGCCTTCAAAAACCAAAGGCGTCTGGATTTCGGTGGGTAGGTCGCCGATCCTGATAACGCCGTCGCATGCCATCAGCACGGCGCCTTCAATAGCATTGCGCAGTTCGCGCACGTTGCCAGGCCAGGCGTAGTTCATCAGACACTCAAACGCGGTGTCTTCGATTACGACGTTCCTTACCCCGAAGCGGGCTCGGGAAACGCTTAGCCAATGTTCAAGCAGGTCAGGCAAGTCCTCCTTTCGCTCGCGTAGCGGGGGGATCGGGACATTGGTGACGGCGAGCCGATAGTAAAGGTCAGTGCGGAAGCTACCGTTAGCAATCTTTGCCCGCAGGTCGCGATTGGTCGCTGCGATCAATCGGAAATCAACCTTTCGGGCCGTGGTTTCGCCCAGTCGGAGAACCTCGCCTTCTTCGAGCACGCGGAGCAAATGCGGTTGGATGTCGAGCGGCATCTCTCCGATTTCATCGAGAAACAGCGTACCGCGATTGGCCGCCTCGATCTTTCCCACCATCCCTGACCTTCGTGCGCCGGTAAATGCGCCTTCTGCGTAGCCAAAAAGCTCGCTGGTAAGCAGGTCCCGGGACAAGCTGCCGCAATTAAGTGCGACAAAGGGACCGTCAGCCCTCGTGCTGGACTGATGAATGCCTCGTGCGAACAGCTCTTTCCCCACTCCTGTTTCTCCGAGGAGCAGAACCGGGACGGCGGCTTTCGCCAACTGCTGCGCTTTTTGAATAGCCGCGCACAAAGGGGAACTAGAGCCGACGATGCTTGAAAACGCCGCAGCGCGATCAGATTTTACTGACAATGTGCGATCCGGGCTCAGGGTGGCAAGCCTGGTGGTCGCCGGAGCGATCAGCATGAAACCGAGCGTATCCGGCCCATCTTTGATACGTTCGATTCGCGCCACGCGCAGCCACTCCGGCGAATGTGGCGACACCCATCCCTCTGCAATTGACGCGATGTCCGGAATCGGAAATGCGCTTTCCAGGGAACCTTGGACGCCGAGCCGGGCGAATGCGGCGCGCGCCTGCGAGTTGGTTTTGACGAGACGTCCAAATTCATCGACTATTGCGACGCCGTCTGAGGGGCGCGAACAGTAAGTAAGACCATTTTCCAGGAGACGCAGATGGCGCTCGAGCGTGACTCGACCGAGTCGGCCCTCTATACGTGAGGCCAGTGAGACGATGAACGGAAGACTGTGTCGACTGTAGGTGTGTGCGAGTCCCGAAACATCAACTCCGCCCAGCACAGTGCCGTCTTGCGGATCGCAGATGACGGTGGCGGCGCATGTCCACCGCTTCATCGCCATGCAGAAATGCTCGGCGCTATGGATCTGCATCGGTCGGTGCAACGCAAGCGCGGTGCCAATGGCATTGGTCCCGCCGGTGCGTTCCGTCCAGTTGCCTCCCGGTATCAAGCGTAGTTCGCCTAAGGGGCCAACGATGCGTGAGTCACCCGCGAGTTCGAGAATCGTTCCGTTTGGATCTGTCAGAACCAGTACGGTCTCGGTCCTGCACAGAAGTTCACGTGTCTGTGTGATAAGCGGCCCGATCGCATCCAGTAACCGGCTGTTCTTGACGCGAAGGTCATAAACGCCGTCTTCATCAAGCGGTGGCGGCCCGCTCGCGGCGCCAGGGTCCACGTGACCTTCGAGGCACCGATGCCAGGAAGCGTCGATGACCGCGCGTACAGCGCTGCTTGGTGGCTCGCGTCCCTCAATGATGCGTTCCCACGCCGACATGATGCTCGCGTCCTGATCTGGGCGGGAAAACCAATCTACTGATGTACCAGCGCTTCTCATTACGCCTCCTGGCGTAGTCCTTCCCCTTCTGCGGGCGGGTGCGGGAGGACCTTGATTCGCACGGATTCCTCGCCCGCCGAACACCTTCATTCAACCGCTTTTGTTCTGAAACTCTGGCCTCGTCGAATTTATACGTTTAGTTAGTGCCGAGCCTCCGTTTGAATTCTATGCGTTCGGCGTCCGAAAATCGAACGCTCAGAACAGGAGTGATTCTGAAGCGGCGGAAAGAAGATGGAAATAATCATTGAAATCAACTAGATAGGCGCGTGCAGTGCGCTCTGGCACATTCAATGCCTTTGGAGGGCTATACGGCCGCTCCTATGATCCACTGCGGCGAGAGCCCCGGCAAATAACACGAGACGCTGCAGGAGCTGCCTTCACACGACGCTGTCCTGCCGGAGGCGACGCGGCGTCCCCAGACTGTTACGGGAGGATATCGTGACCCTTCAAAGATCTGAACTCAGGACCACCGGTGCTCCGCCGCTTGTAATGGTGGTCGACGATAACGCCTCAGTGCGTGAAGCCATATCAGAATTGCTGAGCTCGGTCGGCATCGCGGTTAGAGACTTTCCGTCTGCCCAAGGTTTGTTGGAGCAGCTACAGGATCCCACGACCAGTGAAATCGCGGACGCGAATTGTCTGATTCTAGATGTTCGAATGCCTGGTATGGGAGGTTTGGAGCTTCAACATCGACTGCGCACCGCGCACATTAATGTGCCAATAATTTTCATCTCTGCCTACGGGGACATAAGGATGACGGTTGATGCGATGAAGGCCGGGGCGTTGGATTTTCTGAGCAAACCGTTCCGTAGCCAGGACATGCTGGAGTCTGTTGAAGCGGCCCTCGAATACGACTATCGCCGCAGAGACATTCACCGTAGACAAAAGGAACTCCTTGCCCGGTATTTATCCCTTACACCCAGAGAGAGAAATATATTGGCTCTTGTGGCCAAGGGCCTAATGAATAAGCAGATTGCTTCCGAACTAGGCGTCAGTGAAATAACAATCAAGGCAAACCGGTCGCATTTGATGCGCAAAATGAAAGCAAAATCAGTGGCGGAACTGGTCAGAATGGAGGCGTATTTGAAAGAGGTTGCTTCGAATCAAGAGGACTATGCAACCGTACACGGCGGGCATCGAGTTGCTAACAATTCTTCGTCAGGTGCAGGTCGGGCTATTTGGGAGCAAAACAACATCCCCGATCGTTGGTGCGGGACTTTGAAGAAAAAGTGTCGGGTGATCGCTGACGCGTGAGTGTGGCGGCGGCCTGTTGCGCTTTTTCATGCGCGAAGTGTTGTCCGGTTCGTGCCGAGTTCGGAGTACGCGTTCTCGGCTCTATTCGATACCTAAGTATGTTGAACAGACTCTTATGTGGCATGTGGAAACTCCTATAGATAATGGTTTTTCTTGCGTATCTCTCTAACATTAAAGCGTAGGTAACACATAGAAATCGGTTCTCCGAGAAGGAGCTTTTTGACTCTGCCTTGAAGGTCTATTTCCTGTTCGTTTGATCGATTGTGATGTGATTTCATATCGAGGATATTGCCATGTCTTGCTCTTTGCATCATTGGATTTTCGTTGGCTCAAATGCTTACGATGAGTATGTTTTCGTGCCGTGGCTTAATAGAAATGTTTACCTTCGGACCGTCGATCTATGCCGTGTTTGCATTCAATAGTCGCGATGTCAGGCGTCCCCGGAAACCGGCTGCGCGCGAGCTGTATATACGTGTCGCCGCTGGAATAGGGAAGGAAAGCTCTTGCAATCCCGCTTACGTTGGGACCAAGGGCTGCCACCGGAAGGTCATTGGTATGGCCAATGGCCATCAAACCCTAAAGTCTCTTCCAAAGCATGCGCGCGTGCTCAGGGATGTGCGGAAACATAAGTTTTCGTCATGTGGGCTCTCCGACTAACCGTGCTGCGGTGAGAGCGCGGATATCAGTCCAGTTCGCGCAGCCGGGCGGACCACATCGTCTCGTTGCGATTGCGACGCGATCCGCCCAGGTGCAAATGGCTAGCCGTGCGCCTGCGCGAAGACAGCCAGTTGCCATTGGATCCGACCCAGCCCGGGAGCGTGTTGATGATGATTCTGCGGTGGCAAGGTGTGTCCCTTCGCAATACCGATCTCATGGCCGCAAGCGCGACAACGGTAGATTCCTGCGTCAGGTGCCTGAACACCGGGCTCGAGCAGAACGTCATATGCTGCAAGATCTTTTTGTTGAAGGAACTGATCGTATTTGTATTGAGCCAATTTCGCACCTTTTTTCGTTAGAGAAACAGCGAAGTCTCGGTCCTGGACCGCTAATTTGAGATAACGGCGACGGCGCGACGCCACTGAAGGTGATTGCGCGTGAGCGTTATGCAGTAACGATCATCTGAGACGAATCGGGGACGCTTGATCACCGCTTCAAATCCGCGAACCTACTACGCCTAAAGCCGTTTTCGCACGCAGTGATCGGAATTGCAGGAATCAGAACATACTGCAAACGCCAGCGCGCAGTCGCCTTATGGGGGTGACAAGTACTGTGCCTCCCGGAGAGCGCTACCCTGACAAGATCTCAAAAGACTGGCTAAAATGGGCTCGCTACTCATCTCGCTATGAAATTTTTCCGGACTCTCCTCATCCTGCTGCTTTGCGCGATGCTGCCCATTACTGGGCTGGCAGCCAGTGGTATGGCCGGCGAATGTCCGATGCAACAAAGAATGTTGATGGACGACGGTACGTCTGTCGCCATGACCGGCTGCGATTCGATGAAGTCGTCCTCGACCGTCAAGGCAAAAGGCGGTTTCTGCAAGATAACCGCCCAGTGTCAGTTCGGCAGTTTGTACTATCCCACTGTAACCACAACCGTCAGCCATCCCACGTCTGTGGGAAGTCTGGTCGTCTTTCACTATGCGCAGTCGCTTACTGTCCGAGAACCGGGCGGCCTGTGGCGACCTCCTCGAGCAATCTAATCCCTTGCTGACTGGTTCGCCGCATCTGCGGCGAGGTCGTCCTGCATCCAGGACGTGGATTCCCTATGGGTCTCCGCCGTTTGGGGTTAGAACATGCAACCAAAAACTATCGGCACGCCGCGCCGGCGTGCATCGTTGCGCGCGCGCTTGCCCGTCGTCGCGCTGATACTCGCGAGTGCCGCCGCGCACGCCCAGAACGCTTCGTTCACGCTTGAGGCTGCCTTGCAGTCCGCAACTGACCGCTCTGCTGCGATGCAGGCAGCGCAGGCATCGGAACGCGCGAGCTCGGAAGTCGCTGTCAAGGCCGGCCAGTTACCAGACCCGACGCTCAAGGCTGGTATCGACAACCTGCCGGTCACCGGGCCACAGAAATTCACCATCGGCCAGGACTTCATGACGATGCGGCGCATCGGCATCGAACAGGAATGGGTCTCGGGCGAGAAGCGGCAGCTGCGCTCGACACTGGCCAACCAGATGGTCGGGCGTGAGCACGATGGCTATCTTCTACAACTCGCCAACGTCCGGCAGCAGACCGCTGGGGCCTGGCTGAACGCCATCTATGCAAAGAAGGCCGTGTCGCTGCAGCAGGAACTGCTGGACCACATGAACCACGAACTCGCTGCGACGAAAGCCTCGTACCGGGGCGCGAAGGCAACGGCCGCAGATGTCGTGCAGGGTCAGGCGATGCTCGCGCAGATGCAGGACCAGGTGCTCAAGGCCGAGCAGACGTACAAGACTGCCCTTATTGGGCTTTCGCGCTGGACCGCGACACCCGTTTCCGACGTCACAGGTGAGCCGCCTGCGCCGGCGTCGTTCGTGTCATCGCTACCTCCGGAGGAGCTGAAGCAGGTCCAGCCTACGCTGGTGGCCGCAGCCGACGACATCGCGGTTGCCGACGCCGACACGGCTATCGCAAACAGCGAGCGCAGTCCCAACTGGACGTGGGAGGTTGCCTACCAGCAACGTGGTGGTGCGTACTCGAACATGGTGTCGGTTGGCGTAAGCATCCCGCTGCCCATCAACCGTAAAAACCGGCAGAACCGCGACGCCGCCGAAAAGGCGGAACTCGCCACCAAGGCGCGCCTGCTGTACGAGGACACGCAGCGTCAGGTTGAAGCGGATATCCAGTCCCAGTCAGCTGCTCTCGCCAGCGGCCGCGAACGCATTGCCAATCTCAGCCAATCGCTGCTGCCTGCAGCCGACCAGCGCGTGCAGCTCGCGAACGCTGCCTATCGGTCAGGGACAGGCTCGCTTGCCGATACGTTCGCGGCACGTCGGGCGCAGCTTGATGCGCAACTTCAGGTGCTCGACCTCAAGCGCGATGTTTCCCAGACCTGGGCACAGCTCGAGTACCAGGTTGTGCCATCGACGATGGCCGCTGGCCAGTGAAGGAGAGAACGATGATGAATAAACCACTGGTCCGCGCCGTTCTACTGGTATTTGCCGGCGCGGCATTGCTCGGTGCAGGCTACTTCGCGGGCACCCATCACGCCTCGACGACTGATATGGCCGCATCCATGAATCCTGCCGCGAGCACTGCTTCGGGCGACAAGGTCGACCCGAAGACTGGCAAGAAGGTGCTGTACTGGCACGACCCGATGGTGCCGAACCAGCACTTCGACAAACCAGGCAAGTCGCCTTTCATGGACATGCAACTCGAGCCTGTGTACGCGGATGAAGGTGGCAGCTCGACCGGCGTCAAGATAGACCCGGGGCTCCAGCAAAACCTGGGCATTCGCTACGCGAGCGTGCAGCGCGAGGAAACAACGGAAGGATTCGACGCCGTCGGCACCACGCAATTCGATGAATCACAGGCCGACGTCGTGCAGACGCGCGTCACGGGCTACATCGACCGCTTGTACGCGAGCGCTCCGATGCAACGCATCTCGAAGGGTGCACCGATTGCATCGCTCTTTGTGCCGGACTGGCTGGCACCTCAGGAAGAGTATCTGTCGCTCAAGCGCGGCGGGATGGATATGGGTTTGCTGGAAGCGTCGCGTGCGCGCATGCGGGCGCTGTCTATTCCCGAGAGCGTCATCGCGAGCCTCGACCGCACCGGCAAGGCGCAGACCCATATTGTCCTGTCGTCGCCCGAGACGGGCGTCGTGAGTGAATTGAATGTACGCGACGGTGCGCAGGTACTACCCGGACAGACGCTGGCGAAGGTCGCGGGTCTGTCAAAGCTCTGGCTTATCGTCGAAATTCCCGAGAACCTGGCGCTGACCGTGCAACCGGGGATGTCCGTTGACGCGACGTTCAGCGGCGACCCGACGCAGCACTTCAAGGGGCAGATTCGCGAAATCCTGCCCGGCATAAGCACCACGAGCCGCACACTGCAGGCGCGACTGGAAATCGATAACTCCGCCTCGAAACTCACGCCCGGCATGCTGATGCGCGTGCGCGTCGCGGCGCAGAAGCCGGTCTCGCGGCTGCTTGTGCCGTCTGAAGCCGTCATCACGACAGGCAAGCGCTCGGTCGTTATCGTCAAGCATGCTGACGGCCATCTGCAGCCGGTCAACGTCGCCGTCGGAAATGATGTCGGCAACCTGACCGAAGTCACCAGCGGCCTGAATGACGGAGACACGGTCGTTGCGTCAGGCCAGTTCCTGATTGACTCGGAAGCCAGCCTGAAGGGCATCCTGCCCAGACTCGAGGGCAGCGGTGGTACAGGTGCAAGTGCGCCGGAAGCGTCTTCCTCGCCCGCTGCCGCACAAAACTACGAGACCACCGGCAAGGTCGAAAAGGTGACCCCTGCGGACATCACGTTCTCGCATCAGCCCGTGCCGGCGCTCGGCTGGCCCGCGATGACGATGTCATTCAACAAGTCGGCGTCCGACGCGTTCGCGGATGTGAAGCCCGGCCAGACGGCGCATTTCGTCTTCAAAAAGTCCGGCGACGGATACGAGCTGACAAAGGTCGAACCAATGGGAGGCGCGAAATGATTGCACGCCTTATCCGCTGGTCCATACACAACCGGTTTCTGGTGCTGCTCGCGACTGTGCTCATCACGGCATGGGGCGTTTATTCGCTCAAGGAAACGCCACTCGACGCGTTACCTGACCTGTCGGATACCCAGGTCATCATCAAGGCGTCGTATCCGGGCAAGGCGCCTCAGGTCATCGAGGACCAGGTCACGTATCCGCTCACGACGACGTTGCTTGGCGTGCCGGGTGCGAAAACCATCCGCGCCTACTCGTCGTTTGGTGACGCGTTCGTGTATGTGCTGTTCGATGACAAGACCGACCAGTACTGGGCCCGCTCCCGCGTGCTCGAATACCTTAACCAGGTGCAAAGCCGCTTGCCGCCGGGCGCGACGGTTTCACTTGGTCCGGACGCTACCGGCGTGGGCTGGGTCTACGAGTACGCATTGGTCGACCGCACGGGTCGGCACGACCTCGGGGAGCTTCGGGCACTTAACGACTGGTTCCTGAAGTTCGAGCTCAAGTCCGTGCCGGACGTATCGGAGGTGGCGAGCATCGGCGGCATGGTGCGCCAGTACCAGGTCGTGCTCGACCCGGACAAACTGCGTGCATACGGCATCACGCAAGGGATGGTGGCCGATGCACTGGGCAAGGCCAACCAGGAGTCCGGCGGCTCGGTGGTCGAACTCGCCGAGTCTGAGTATGTGGTCCGTTCTTCCGGATATCTGCATTCCCTCGATGACTTCCGCAATGTCGTGTTGCGAACGAATGGCGCAGGCACACCCGTGCTGCTGGGCGATGTCGCGCGTATCCAGATTGGCCCGGAGCCGCGCCGGGGCATTGCCGAACTGAACGGCCAGGGCGAGGTAGCCGGTGGCGTCGTCGTGATGCGTTCTGGCAAGAATGCATTGACAACCATCGAAGCGGTGAAGACCAGACTGGCGGAGTTGAAGCGCTCGTTGCCGCAAGGCGTCGAGGTGGTGACGACCTACGACCGTTCTCAGCTTATCGAACGCGCGGTGGACAACCTCAAGGACAAGCTCATCGAGGAGTTCATCGTCGTCGCAATCGTGTGTGCCGTCTTCCTGTTCCATCTGCGCAGCGCGTTGGTCGCGGTTCTGTCGCTGCCGCTCGGCGTGCTCGCCGCCTTCATCGTGATGCGCTATCAGGGCGTGAACGCGAACATCATGTCCCTGGGCGGTATTGCGATTGCCATCGGCGCGATGATTGACGCGGCCATCGTGATGATTGAGAACGCGCACAAGCATCTGGAGGCGTACGAGCACGCGCATCCAGACAAGCCCATCACGACGGCGCGGCGATGGGAGCTGATTGCGGCGTCAGCGGCCGAGGTCGGGCCGGCACTCTTCTTCTCACTGCTCATCATCACCCTGTCTTTTATCCCTGTGTTTTCGCTGGAGGGGCAGGAGGGCCGGCTGTTTTCGCCGCTGGCGTTCACGAAGACCTACACGATTGCGGCGGCGGCTGGCCTCTCGGTGACGATGGTGCCGGTGCTCATGGGCTATCTGATTCGTGGGCGTATCCCGCACGAAGCCTCGAATCCCATCAATCGTGTACTGGTGCGTCTTTATCGGCCGTTACTCGAAGCGACGTTGCGCCGTCCCTGGTTCGCCATCGGACTCGCAGTCGTCGCGCTCGTGCTGACCGCGATTCCGCTGTCGCGACTCGGAGGAGAGTTTTTGCCCCAGCTTGACGAGGGCGACCTGCTCTACATGCCGACCGCGCTTCCCAGCATTTCGACCGAGAAGGCCGCCGAACTGCTGCAGCAGACCGACCGGCTCATCAAGACGGTGCCCGAGGTCGCCACAGTATTTGGCAAGTCGGGCCGTGCTGAAACGGCCACCGACCCGGCTCCAGGCCTCGAAATGTTCGAAACCACGATTGTGTTCAAACCGCGCAGTCAATGGCGACCCGGCATGACGCCGGAGAAACTGAGAGACGAGCTCGACCGCACGGTGAAGGTGCCGGGACTGTCGAATCTCTGGGTGCCGCCCATCCGCAACCGTCTGGACATGCTCTCGACCGGTATCAAGTCCCCCGTCGGCGTGAAAATCTCCGGTGCTGACCTTACGCAGATTGACCGGATTGCCACGGAGGTTGAGGCGGTGGTGAAAGATGTGCCGGGCGTGTCCTCCGCGTTGGCCGAACGCGTGAACGGTGGCCGGTACATCAACGTCGACATCAACCGGCAGGCGGCTGCGCGCTATGGACTCTCCGTGGCCGACGTTCAGTCAGTGGTGTCATCAGCAGTGGGTGGAGAAAACGTCGGCGAGGTCATTACGGGACGGGAGCGCTTTCCCATCAACATCCGGTATCCACGCGAGGTCCGAGACTCGCTCGAGCGGCTGCGTCAGTTACCGGTCGTGACCGACCGTGGCGCACAGATACAGCTGGGCGATGTCGCCAACCTCCAGATTGCCGATGGGCCACCGTCGATTCGCAGCGAGAATGCGCGGCTTTCGGGCTACGTCTACGTCGATATTCGCAACGTGGACCTGCAGTCGGCCGTGAAGGCAATGCAGCGCGCCGTCGCAGAGAAGGTCCAGTTGCCGCCCGGCTATTCGATTACGTGGTCGGGACAGTTCGAGTACCTGGAGCGTGCGGCGGCGAAGTTGCGCACCGTCATTCCGGTGACGCTGGTCGTCATCTTCGTGCTGCTTTTTCTCACCTTCAACTCGGCAGCTGACGCGCTTCTGCTGATGTCGACCGTGCCGTTCGCGCTGGTCGGCGGATTCTGGCTCATCTGGATACTGGGTCATGCGGTATCCGTCGCGACTTCTGTGGGATTCATCGCGCTCGCGGGTGTAGCGGCAGAGTTCGGCGTCGTCATGCTGCTTTATCTGAAGGGCGCTCTAAACCGGCGACTTGAACTCGGTGAGCCTCACGATGAGGCCACACTGCTCGAGGCGATCCGTGAAGGCGCTGTGCTGCGCGTTCGACCGAAAGCCATGACGGTTGCAGTTGTGCTCGCTGGTCTGATTCCCATCATGGTCGGGCATGGAGCGGGCTCCGAAGTGATGCAGCGCATTGCCGCACCGATGGTTGGCGGGATGGTGACCGCTCCCATCCTCTCGATGTTTGTCATTCCCGCAGCCTGGTTCCTGTTGCAGCGCCGTCGCGTTGCACGAAGCCAGGACACGCGATTTTCTCATGCAGTACCGTCCGGCGCGAAAGTGCCATCAACTGAAACAGGAGAACTTTAATGAAGAAGATGATTGTCGCGTTTTCGGCTTTCGCGGCCGCGGTCACCGCACCCGTATACGCAGATGATGGGATGGCCGGAATGAGTATGTCAGGAAAGCCTTCGGCAATGAAAGCACCGTCCGATGCGGCGATGACTGATGCCGAGGTGAGAAACGTCGATGCCGCCGCAGGCATGGTCACGCTGAAGCATGGCGCGCTCGAAAACGTCGGCATGCCGCCGATGACCATGGCGTTCAAGGTGAAGGACGCCGACATGGTCAAACGAGTTCACGAAGGCGATCGAGTCAAAGTGCGCATCGAAAATGTCAACGGAACACTGACCGTTGTGGCGATGGAAAGGCAATCGTGATGCGGTGCTGAAAACGGTACCCGCGGACCGACCGCTAACGGTCGGTCTGCGGCTCCCGTATCGAGATCACGCCACACCCACGTACTCGCCACGCGCCGGATAATCATGCTCGATCGCGAAATCGAGGGCGTGCAGCAGTTCCTTGAAATTGGGGCGCACGAAAGGAAGCGACTGAACCGAAAGATAGTAAATCGTCCGGTCGGCACGCACCAGAAACACGCCAGACTCAAAGAAGATTTCAAGCTCTTCGATTCCAATAGATGACTTGCCACGAGATGTCGAGATAAAGAGACCCCATTTCCGAGCTTCGGTTAGTGGAAGTCCGTAACCGATGCGCAAGTGGTTAGCTTCAATCTTTTTCTGCATCCCTCTCGCCCGAGCCTTGCTATCAGAACTGATGGCAATAGTCGTGACGCCTCGTTCAGCGAATTGCGGCGTCAGGCGTTCCAGCTCCTCGAGATATGCTGCGCAAATCCTGCAGTGGAGACCTCGATAAAAATAGATTAACGTCATTCGTCCCGGCCTCTGTGAGGCTAAATCGAATGAACCGTGGTTCACGGTATCAACGACAAGTGAGGGTGCCGTTCGACGCGGGACAAGCATGGCACAGCTCCTTTCCTACAGATAATTCGCGCCCGTTTACGCAAAGGCTTGAACGTCGAAGTCCAGGCGGTTGGGCTTCCTGACAACTCGTACCAAGGAAATGATTATCTATTAAGGCAGAGAGAGGTTCATGCTTGCTCCTAAGAGTGGTTACGCCGTAACGGAATCGCTTCGATCGCTACGGGCATCACGGCCGTGCGGTCGAGACCGTGACGGTTCGTCGCCGCGAAATATGCGTAGTCGAACAGTTGGCCCCTATCGCGCGAAGCGTCGAGCGGAACTGGCAGGGCCGTGTCGATCAGCAGCGAGGTCGGCGCTCCTTATCCGCCGGGCTAGTCCAAGCGTCGCCGCGTATTGACGATGTAGGGTTCGACTGTCGTGCGCCGTGGCGACCCTGGTCGTCACGTCTGGCAGTGTCAGCGACACGGGGCGGCGTGCGGGTCATGGCGAGTCGGTGCGCCGTCACAGACACATGTGCTTTCCGCCACCGCTGGGTCGGTGGGCATTATCACGAGTTCGGTCAGATCGCGAGTGCGTCGGCTAAACACCGCCCGAGCGCGCGATGATTGTCATGGATTGGAGAACTTGCCGTTGATTATGCCGACGCGGCGGTGCAATTCCCGTTTCCCGGCGCTGGAATGAGCGGTTTGCATTTAGTTGCGGTCCTTTTGCTGGCGTTGAGAGCGAGGGCTGCGCGACGCAGTGCGTCAGACCCACTCGCGGGACACGAGAAAGTCGCTGTACAGGCGCGCTTCCGGTGTACCCGGCTCGGGCTGCCAGTCGTAGCGCCATTTCACGACAGGCGGCATCGACAATAGGATCGATTCCGTGCGGCCGCCGCTTTGCAGCCCGAACAGCGTGCCACGGTCGAACACGAGGTTGAATTCGACGTAGCGGCCGCGCCGGTAAGCCTGAAATTCGCGCTGGGCTTCGCCGTACGGCGTCTCGCGGCGTTTTGCGATGATGGGCAGATACGCATTCAGGAACGCATCGCCGACGCTCTTGATCATCGCAAACGACTGCTCGAAGCCGGGCTCCGCGAAATCGTCGAAGAAAATCCCGCCAATGCCGCGCGGTTCGTTGCGATGCTTCAGGAAGAAATAGTCGTCGCACCAGCGCTTAAAACGAGGATAGAGGTCGGAGCCGTACGGTTGCAGCGCATCGCGGCAGACGCGGTGAAAATGCTGGGCGTCTTCTTCGAAGCCGTAATAGGGCGTCAGATCCATGCCTCCGCCGAACCAGAACACGGGCGCTTCGCGTTCTTTCGTCGCGACGATGAGGCGCACGTTCATGTGAACGGTCGGGCAGAAAGGGTTGCGCGGATGCAGCACAAGCGACACGCCCATTGCTTCGAAGCCGCGCCCAACAAGTTGCGGGCGCAGCGCGCTCGCCGAGCCGGGCAGCGCGTCGCCTTGCACGTCCGAAAAGCCGATGCCGGCGCGCTCGAAGAACGCACCATCCTCCAGAATGCGCGTGCAGCCGCCGCCGCGCAGATTCTCGTCGGGCGCGCGTTGCCAGCTGTCGATGGCGAACGGCGTGCCGTCAAACTCACCCAGCGCGTCGGCGATCCGTGTCTGAAAGTCTTGCATCCAGGTGCGGACAGTCTGGATGTCGTGAGCGTCGTGAATCGAATCGGTCATGATATGTGGGACGTGGCAAGTGCAGAACGCCGCGGCAGTCGAGACTCAAGGAGATGAATTGACCTTATGTGCGGTTCGCGGCAAAAAAGTCTGCCGGCTATTCCAAGTGTAGCCTCGGAGCGGATAGGTGCGTGTAGGCTCCCACGGGCAGTGCCGGGCAGCCCTGCGCCGCCTTCTCCAACCACAACAACATACGTTCGAAGTATTCTCATGATGCCTCGGATACTGGTGGGAGGGCGCTGAAGTCATTGAGATGCATCGCGCGCCCCTCACGTCTCAACTTGCTTTAGATTCCGCTCAATGGATCCGGTAGCAAGCAGGATGCAAGGATCGGTTCGCGGTGTCAGAATCGTTACATGGTGCTTCGCGCGCGTGACACCCACACGTAGCGACTGACGGGCCTTTTCATTAATGTTTTCGCGTACATTCAGGCGCACGATCCGGTCGCCATTGCGGGGCGACAGTCCCTTACGGCGCACCGGCCATCCTTCGAAGATGATCACTTCGTCGAACTCCTTTCCCTTGGCCTTGTCCATGTTCATGACGATGATGCCCGACTCGGGTTTCGCGTCAGTCGAGAAATGCTGTCGCATGAAGGCCTCCCTCGCGATTTCGAGGGCGTTACGGTATCCGCCATTGTTCCTCCAGTCGTGCGACAGGGTCTGATGCAAGTGCGTGCCAGGCTGGAATAGGCTAATACTCCTTGCGTCTTCAGCCACTTCACTCAGGCGTCTACACGCGCCTCCCTCCAGCACGCTTCTGACCGCGCGCCAGTCAGCGTCAGGGTCACCCGTCAGTTTTAACGCACAAACCTGGTCATACACCGCCAGAACGTTCACGATAATGCTGTTCTTGCGAATTGTCTTGCCGTTAGTCTGTGCCACAAACAGTTCCTCATATGCCTTGCGTAAGCGTGCGGCTTCATTGAAGGCTTCGTGCCTCGGCTCGTCGCCTCCTTTACCCAGATAATAGTGGCTAAGCAGATCCATAAACTGCGCAAAATGACGGGGACTTGAAGCTGGTTGCATCAGTAGCGCGATGACGTCTGCCGCAAGAATAGCGGCTTCCATCTCGACTACCGCGTTGTGAAACATCTCGGGCATGCCAAGTCGAGGAAGACGCAGAGCATGCGAGACAAGTTGGGTCATCTTGTTCGTCGGAACCAGGATTGCCACTGACCAATCCTTGGAGCCTCGATTTACGAGGCGCTGCTGTGCGGCGCAAGTAGCTGTTACGAGCATTGCAGTAGCTGGAGCCATGTACGGCTCAAAGTACCGGATCGTGACGCCTTCGTAGATCTTTTGGTGGATTCGCCCGGTCAGGAGATCATCACCATACGTACCGATTTCTGTACCGCAGCTGCGATGATTGTCGAACATCAGGTCGACATTAACTGGATTAAAGACGTTCCGGAATTGATCAAGGCGGCCCGGATCCGCGCCGATCTCGTCATAGATTCGCTGCCCGGGGTCGCCAAGTGCTATGAGTCGGCAGCGGCGGCCCAGTTCACGTATCACCCGCCATTGGGCACTGTTTATGTCCTGGAATTCGTCCAAGATGACGACAGGATACATCTCGGCTACGAGGCGAGACACGCATTCGCTCGTACACAGGATGTCACCGGCATATGTTGCAAACAGATCAAAGCAGACTCGTCCTTCGTCCAATGCCAGACGTGCGCGCTCTCGCTCTTCAGCGAGGCGTTTCGCCTCTATTTGTCCATCGGTCAGCTTTCTTCCCGGAAACCGCGCACGGGTGTCTGAGAGCGCGATGGCTTCTGCGGGTGGAGTGAGTACATCGATTCGTCTTGGTAGGCCGATAAGATGCCCATGATCCTTCACGATACGCCAGAAGAATGAATGGTACGTCTCGAAGTCGAGACGACGCTTCTCTTCCATAGCCATCTTATGTTCGCGTTCGATGGCCGCTTCAACGCGCGCGAGAGATGTCCGCGCAAAACTGACGAAGAGGATGTTCTGCCCTGCCGCCAGTTCGCTCCCAGCGACCTTTGCGGCTTTTAGGATCGCAACACTTGTCTTGCCTGATCCCGGACCGCCAACCACCAGTAAATGGCCGTCGGTACGCATGACATGATGTTGGCCTTTAGTAAGGTGCACCAACGTTCGCCTCGGAAATATCGCACTCTTTTTCTTCGTGCATCGGAAGGAGTTCAACTCGAGCTTTATTTATCACTTTGTTATCGGCAGTACCCGGAATCAAATTATGAGAGCCCCTATATTACGCAGTGCATTTTCGACGTGCACGGCACGATACGGTGGATGCACGACTTGAAAATGTGGCGTGGCGTGGCGGTTGCGATGGGAGAGTGCCCGCCCGTATGCGCTTCTGGTGCGGTCGGACGAATGGTTTGCAAATATCGGGCCTACTTGGCGCACTCGTTACGCGATAACAAATCTGTTGTGGAAATGTCTATTCTTCCCGGTCCTTCGGGCCAATGCGCCTGTTACAGCAGTTGAGGTCTGGGTTGAGTACTTCTCATCGACCTCATCGAACCATACGCCTTCACAATCGCTCTTGTACTGCAGCAATGCCACGTTCGGTTTAGGCCATGTGCTGTCGGAAAGGTAGTTACGGCTGGTTGGTAGCTGAAGGCGCTGCGAGAAATGTAGTGAATCTGTACGCGGCGGTTCGATGCTTCCTTTGATCGGTTCCCGCCGATTTAACGAGCACTCGGATACGTCCCAATTCCTTCGCACGTCGGATCAATGCGTCGAAGTCGTGCTCGCCTGCTCGCTGACCGTGGAAGGAATCGGCTTCACCCGCATATGCTCGAAATCTTGCCGCTCAAGCCGTTGCCGCATTTTGTCTGCTATCAGATGTGCGCGACAGGTGTTCGCGCCCGGCAGTGCTGCAACAAATTCTCACCTCCCCAGCCTGCGAACAACTTGGATTCATGCCGGATCGACATGCCGACTTCCCTTTGCTTATCATTTTTCTGACGAAACGAAGCGGACAAGGAGTAAATCATGTTCTCTGGCCTCGCTTGGCGTCTGATCGCGCAATGCGCCGCCCGCTGGCGAGCGCTTTGATGATCTGCGCTCCACGCTCCTGCAGCCACGCCAGTTTCGTTCCGAAGACATGTTCGACGGTTCGCCTGCGCACTGTCATCGCATCAGGCGTCTCGTCCAGCCGAGGTTGAACTGCGTTCGGCACCGATTCATGCGTTCAATCATTGGATGGGCTACACCCGCTTGCTGATGCGCAGATGGCCCAACGTAGGTACGGAGATGAGTTCGAATGTACTCGCCTACAATCTCACTCGAGTGCTGAAAATCCTGGGCTACAGCAGGACGATGAAGGCAATGCGGCGATTGGGTGCTTGGGCACCCAGTAGGTTCCGAAATAAAGCGTCCTACACTCGCCAGAACGTATCGGGGAACCTCTCCCTCTCGCGTTCGCCGTGATGGGCTGAAAAGGCAGCCAAACGCGCCGCTGAGGTCACCGATCGTGCGTCGCATGGCAAGTCCATCGGTTTTCCACACGGCTTGGATCAGTGCTGTCCGTGGGAAGCAGGACAGCTGTCGAAAAGTGTTGAGTTGGTGCGTTGGCCGTCGGCCCGGATCCGGCCAGTGTCAACGTCGGACACAATATCCTCCGAAGGGGGCGCGCCTATTTTCTTGAACTGAGTTATGCCGCGATTCCAAGACTCTGCCGGTATTT
>BBSL01000313.1 GCA_001319865.1 Burkholderia sp. E7m39
TCACTATCCGGCGAACATCCTTTGCGCGACATCGAGCGAATCATTCTGGCAGCCTGCATACGCGAGAGCCATCCCGGCCAGCGATTGACAGGCCAGAACCTGCCGTTCGACATCTCCGCTCAAATCGCTAACGATTTGTGACCCGAAGCTAAATGCCGGCGACATCGAGCGGCGTTGACGGCCTCGCGGAAGAGGCTATGGGTATAACCTACGCCAGTCAAAAACCTTGCAGTGCCTGTCAGCGGCTCCGTGAAAACTCATCCCCCTGTTGCGCTTGTCACCGGTTCGACCTCCGGTATTGGTGCTGCGATTGCGCGCCGACTCTCAGTGAACAGATTCTCAATGGCTAGCATCGCGAAGTTCGGCTCAGTGATCTTCCATCTTGGCACTTTGATGCCGTCGGCCCGTGAGAGTCCGCCTCTTCGGCGTCACTCACCCGGTAGGTTGGGGCGTTCATTCCATTTGTCGTCGCGCAGGTCGACTCGGGTCGATACCGCGACGCTTTTGAGTCTACTGGGACGCGAGCGTGCTGCCCGCGTTTCGCACCGGGAACTGGAAATTGCACGCCTGTCACTACATGGCGATCTGGTGGGCCGGCGTCCGGAGCGGACATATTTTCCGAAGGAATGGACATCGCCTTCCCTTCGGGGACGCTTCCGGGGTCGTTTCCACTCAACTTCTTTGGCGGGCGGCGCATCTTTCATCAGGGTCAGATCAAAGAGACGTCCATATCGCTCAATTGCACTCGCGTCTGCCCGCATTGGCGAAAGTAATCGCTAGCATTAGACTGGGATCGAGGCGCCATGCGACTTCGAGCTAGTGAGATCGGACGATCCGTCGGGCAAATGGTGGGTAGGAAAGGTACCACGTTCTGGAACTCTGATTCCGAACTAGAGGCCGGCGAACTCGAAATTGCCGCCCACAGCGGGCTTTCGACATGAGGCGAATATGTTCATGGAAAGGTCAGCGGCCGGATTACAGGCGCATGAGTTTGTACTCTCGAATGTTTCCCCCAGCGTCGCTCAAAGGCGGTTCGCGCTTTGCGTTGTGCTAGTGCTGCTCGTTGTCTTTGTCATCTTGGCAGGCCCGCTCTCGGGTCTGCCGCTGAGGCGGGTTGACGCCTTTGTACCCGCCTACGGCACTGCGATCTTCGTCATCGACTCTATCACCGCAGCCCTGCTCTTCGCGCAGTTTTCCGTCCTACGCTCGCATGCGCTTCTCGCACTGGCAGGTGGCTATTTCCTGACGGCGCTCATCGCAATTCCTTGGACGCTCACATTTCCAGGCGTGTTGGCGCCGGAGGGCGGCCTTGGCGGCGGCCTCCAGAGTACGGTTTGGCTCTATGTCCTGTCACACGCGGGCTTCGCCTTGTTCGCGATCATCTACATACTGCTGAAGGATGCCGATCCAATGGAGTGGCTGTCGCCACGCTCCATTCGTTCGAGGGTCCTTACGACTGTCGGATCAGTTACTGCGGTGGTCTGTTGCGCAACAGTTTTCGTTACAACAGGCCATGCGCTCCTCCCGCGCATCATGCTCGACACGGCGCAGGTTTCCTCTCTCTGGTACTACGTGGTCGGACCGATGGCGGCATTATTCGTCGGCGCGCTTCTCTTGCTATGGCTGCGGCACCGCTCGGTACTCGATCTCTGGCTGATGTTGGTCTTGTTCGCATATATCATCGAGATCTCCCTCACCGCCTTTCCCATCCCGTACCGCTTTAGTGTCGGCTGGTATGCCGGGCGAGTTTACGGCGTGCTTTCCGGCAGCTTTGTGCTGCTCATCCTGATAAAAGAAGTGACGATGCTATACGGCGAACTGCTGCGCGCAGTCCTTGCCCAACGCCGGGAGCGCGAGGTGCGTCTGCTGACCGGGGACGCGGTCGCAGCCACCGTTGCGCACGAGATCAAGCAGCCATTGTCGGCGATGATTGTAAACGCCAGTGCGACCCTGCGCTGGCTTGATTGCGCGACGCCCAACATCGATGAGGCAAAAGCCGGATTACAGCTGATCGTGAAAGACGGGCACCGTGCGGGCGCGGTGATCGAGAATATTCGGACGCTCTTCAAGAGGGATGCGCGAACCCGGACCTCGCTCGACGTCAACAATCTGATCCGCGAAGCTCTGGCGCTCGTGCGCGACGACCTGCAGACGCATCGGGTAGCGGTTCAAACCGACTACGGCCAATCGCTCCCACCGATAGAGGGCAACCAGGTTCAGTTGCAGCAGCTGCTCGTGAATTTGATCACGAACGCGATCGATTCAATGGCCACTGAAGATGGGGACCGGGTAATTTCCTTAAGGTCGAAAGTCTACGACTCCGACAGTCTGGTGGTGTCGGTCGAAGACGTGGGGAAGGGTGTTGACCCGCGCGCTGTCGATCTGATATTCACACCGCAGTTTACGACCAAGGTGCACGGGATGGGGATGGGATTGTCGATTTGCCGGTCGATCATCGAGGCCCATCGGGGGCGGTTGTGGGTGACCGCCAATCTGCCCCGAGGTGCCGTTTTTCACTTCACGCTGCCCACGCACCGGGAGCACTAGCATGCGCAGTGCCACTCTTGAAGATGCAGGAGGTACTATTTCGGTCGGCCACCTCGGGGCAAGCTGCGCAGCAGCGGCAGCCAAACGGTTCCGTTCATAGAACCGTCGATTGCAAACAGTTTGATCATCCGGAGTTCCAATTTCAGTTTTCCGATTGTGCGATTGCCGCATAGGACAACAGTTGGCTGAAGCGATTTTCTGACCAACGTGTCGCGGACCGTGAACAATTTCGCTCCGGCGAGACTCGCAAGTCGGTTGGATGCTAACAATGCTCTAGGCCGCCGCGGCTGACTCTCTGCGTATCACCGAGCCTGATATGCAGATCCACGTGGTAGGGGCCTGAAGGGAGATCAAACCAGTGCCCGGTTCGTTTCTTGATGCGTTGAATAGGCACCACCCGCATCGGCTCATTGAGTGACCGCTTCGAGGAATGTGCGCTGTCCCTTCTGGGTCCGCGAGTACTCGTTCACTCGCACCGGCATCTGACATTCGACGCTACCACGGCGCAAACGGCGGCAAAGCGCCTATCAGCTGCCTCACAGTGGCCAACATTCCAGCGTCGGCTATGGCCGACAAGTACGCCTAGAATCCGCCGAGAAAACCAGCTGTTCGAGTGGCGGCTGCACGGTTTAGACGAGCGGCGGACTGTGGCGAGAGCACCGGTCAAAGGGGTCGCTATGAAGCTGCCTGAAATCTCCAACGGCTGCTTTCGGGTGGCTTCTGTGAATGAGTACGGTCGGCCAACTCCAGCCGTTCGTCTTTGTGACATGTGCACTGGTCAAAGCCGTTACGACCTTATGCACTTCCTGCCAGGAAAAAGGAGTGTATAAGTCAATAAAAGCGCCGGATGCTGCCGCCAACTTCTCTTCATCGTAGACATCCCGATAATGGATCGCATAGAGGTACATGGCAAGCTCCTGCGGCATTCAAGAACGATGTGGTCACCGGACTTTTGCTTCAAGTGAAGTGTTCATTCCGCTAGCAACTGCGTATACTCTCCGACCGCTCTTCCGTGACGGGCTCGTCTATTCGCGCCACGATGCTCTCCGGTCCCAATGATTGACCACAGGAAAGGCACGCGGGCGTGGCATCGGCGAACAGCGGATCGAGTCCTTCATATTCTCCTAGATGCGAAAGACCGCAGACGAAATTGAAGTGCCACTGTGGCATTATTGTGTTATCCCTGCTTTCGACAAGAAAGCCGCGATGACCGCACGCACACAGTAGGGTGAAAATCTTGCGCCTTTTCATGGACAGCCTCCCTTCCTTCCTTCCTTCCTTCCTTCCTTCGTCCGAGAGCCACCTGGCCAGCGGTTTTTTATATCCCGTGCGTAGAAGACTCCGGTCGCTCGCGCCCAAATCCGATCGTACCGATGCGGTTCAAAGTCCGGCGATACAACCCTTAGTCGGAACACAAACAAATGCTCTTTCTATGCACGTTGTATTGCTTGCAGTCTAGCGGGATCTTGGGATCCGCAAACTCATGATAGACCGCCGACCAAAAGAAAACCATTGTACGAACGGTTCAGTGCAGTCTTACGTGAGGATATAGCGCTCATACTTTTGGATACCTCGATGTAGCTTGCGCAGAAGATAGCCGCTCTTATCCGCAAGGCGACCTAGCGCTCAAGCACCAGCTATGCACGTCGAGCGCATCCGCCTCGCAACAGCGCTGGAAGCAACGCAGCGCCGCATTCTCACAAGTCGAGGCCTCGCATCGCCGGGCGCGCAAAGCATCCTAAACGTACGGAAGCAGGAATCCGCCGACCATGCGATCTCGAAAGTCTGTTCGACCGTGTCTGATGCGAACCTGCGTAGCGTAGCCAGCGACTTCGAAACACGCGCGGCAATCAAAAGTTTCGTGCAGTGTGGTACGGGGCGTGAACATTCTCGCTACCATCTCGGTCTTTTCGATTCTAGCGATCTATTCAACACGGATGACGAAAATAGGCGCGGTAATTCCGGATCGACGAGATCTCTGGGCGTGCGGCGCAATCACGCTTGACCTACTTCCTACACAAGTGTGGATGTCGGCAGCGCGACTCGCCGTTACCCAACGGACGACAAATCTGATTATTGGGTTTTGACCGGCTTGCGTTCTTATCCTCCATGTTGCATTTGCGGCGTAAGTAGGCTCCGGCAGCTAAGCTTTAATGGGGATCCGAATTCAGAATTAAGAGGGCCGGGAAAATCCCTAGCAATGTAATTGCCCTTATCGCCGAAATATCGAGAACTGAAAGCTATTTATAAAAGCGAGGAATCGCCTCAGCCCCCTCGCTAGATTTTAGCAAGCGCCCGCCTGTCTTGCTCCGTAGGTTGCTTGACTTCCGGTATATCGGTCTCCGGCATTTGAGGAAAGTTGACGAATGAGGCCTTTGCATGAAAAGCCTTGCATGCTGAGATACTGCTTCGCAGACTTCACTGCCTGCTGGTTCCAGTCAACGTTCAGACTGTCCACGGCAACCGTAGCATCGGCAATCGTGTATCCGTCCCCGGCATCCGATGAGAGTTGATGAATAAGCCCGTGCCGCGAGAACGCTTGCATAATGAGATACTGCTTTGCTGATCTAACCGCGTTATTCTGAGGGCCGGTCAAATCTCCGGCCCATGTGGATGCAGCAGCAAACAAAGCGGCAGTCGTGGCAACCTTCCAAAAATTCATTGAAATAAATCTCCGTGAACCTATGCGATAGCTCTGACGCCATGGAAGCTCTTGCCCCAAGGGCTACAGGCGACGCGCACCGCGATGAGATGAGTATTGTATTGAAGTCCAAGAAAAGCTTACCTTAACTTTAAACGTCTATGTCTAAGTTCTGTGGCATAGCGAGTTGGCCATGTCGACGCATCGTCTGAGATGCTTGCTTTCGGCGATTACTCGTGACGTTATGTCCACTATGTGCGCGCCACCTGTTTGCCACGGCTGCGATTAGCGGTGCCTCGACCGACTTTGTCGCGTGCCGTGATCGTCGCTTGCAACTAAAGAAGGCATGAACAAGATGCCGCGCGCGCCGCTCCTATTTCCGACAACGGTCCGTTCGTCGAGAGTTTGCACATTGCCGAATCGAGAGCGCAGCGCGGATCGGCGGAGTGAGGGCGAGGATGAAAGGTGTCAGGTCGCGCAGGCGTTTGAAAGTGCTGGACCGGTCTAGCGTCGAGGATGGCCCAGCCCAACAATCATTTCATGGCCCTACGGCCGGTCTCAGCAAATGGATACCATAGGCGACCCATCAAGGAAAACTTCTGTCGCTGCTCGGATTTCTCGCGCGAATGCATTGCAGTATGGTTGACTTGAGCAGGACCGGCTTCCGATGTTTACCAATCCGCAATGGCTTTCGCCCATTCGCGAATGCCTGTCGCTTGGTATTCCGGCGAGTCCGCATCACCGGTTCTCCACCCTTTCTGTGAAATTTCTGTGTTTTTTTTGTGAAGGTTGCTGTTCCCCACGGGAATCCCTTGCGCGTAAGCCTCTCGCATTGACTCCATCGTATTGACTGACCCGATTCGCGCTCCATTGACTGCTACGCCTAATTTGCAAATGCCGAACGACTCCAGAATACTACTGTTCTATGATGGAACAACCGAAGCGAAGTCCGCTTTGCTTCGATGCGCCTCGCTTTCTTTAGCGCTTGCGGCCGTTGTCGATGTCGTCGCGGTTGTCGATTGCATTGGCACGGGAGCCATCTCTGGGGGCATGATGAATGAAGTCTTGGTATTGCAAATGGAAGCAAACGCGCGCTCTGACCTGAAGTACGCAATCGACGAGCTAAATATGAATGGAATTTCTGCATGCGGCCATCTCGTATTTGGCCACGCTGTGGATGCGATCTCTCAGCTGCTCGAACGATTGAGCGCCGATATGATCGTCATCGGTCACCGTGTGAAAACCGGTTTCGCGAGATGGTACGGGGGGCGCCCGCTTCACATTGACCTGTCGGACAGGTTAAAAGGGGCGACGATCGTTACCGTAACTGTGGGCTGGTGAGTGAGATCATCCGCAACAATGGGGGCCTGCAGTGGCGTTTGGGTTTGCGCCGCCTGACGCCGCCGGGCCT
>BBSL01000314.1 GCA_001319865.1 Burkholderia sp. E7m39
CGGCGTTTGAGGCTCTCGGCTATTGAGGCTGGTACCATTAAACGATAGGGCTGTAGTCGATAATGTGTAAAAACCGTCCTACCATCCTGACTGGGGATCGGACCACCGGCCCGCTCCATCTCGGCCACTATGTCGGGTCGTTGCGCGCAAGGGTCCAGTTGCAACATGAAGCACGGCAGTTCCTGCTTCTGGCAGATATGCAGAAGGCGTTGACCGACAACGTCGGCCGACAACAGAAAGTAACTGAGAATGTGATTGAAGTAGCACTCGATTATCTTGCCGTCGGGATCGACCCGACGAAGTCCGTCATTCTCATCCAGTCACAGGTACCAGAATTGGCGGAGCTGTCTCAGTATCTCCTCAACCTCGTAACTGTCGCGCGTCTAGAACGTAACCCCACGATCAAGGAGGAAATTCGACTACGGGGTTTCGAGAGAGACATCCCGGCCGGCTTCCTGACGTATCCGGTCAGTCAGGCTGCGGATTTAACAGCGTTCAAGGCAACGCACGTACCTGTGGGCGATGACCAGTTACCTATGATCGAGCAGACGAACGAGTTGGTGCGCCGCTTTAACAACACCGTTGACCGCTCTGTACTGGTCGAGTGTGAAGCCGTGCTCTCGCAGGTTACTCGATTGCCCGGTGTCGATGGCAAAGCCAAGATGAGCAAATCGCTAGGTAACGCGATTACTCTGGGAGCCACTGAGGACGAGATTTCGAAGGCGGTGAGCGACATGTATACGGACCCGAACCACCTGCGGATAAGCGATCCTGGTAGGGTAGAGGGTAATGTCGTGTTCGCGTTCCTCGATGCATTTGAACCCGACGTACAGAAAGTTGACGAGCTCAAATCGCACTATCGTCGTGGAGGTCTGGGCGATAGTGCGGTAAAACGGGTCCTAAACGAGCGACTGCAGTCACTTATCGAACCCATTCGGGTGCGCCGTCGCGAGCTTGAGGAAGACCGGGGCGAGGTGCTCGCAATCTTGCGCCGCGGTACGATGTGTGCGCGAGAGGTGGCCGCAGAAACACTGTCGGAGGTCAAAGGCGCGCTCGGGTTGAGCTACTTCTAGAGCTAAGCGGCCGCTGTCGACTATTTCAGCACTGCCCTCGATTGTCGCAAGTGGCACAACGGCGTTAGGGAAAGCGTTGATGAAAATCGCGCGCGGCGTGACCGCGAGCGCGAAGCTGGGCGCGTAGGCCGCAGGGCTTAACGCTTGCACGATATTCAACCGCGCGTTAGCGGCGGGCGTTTCATACTTACAAGCTCTATCAGCTCATGCCGGTCATCTGCGGATGAGACGGCAACGGTCAACCATTTCCCGTCGGGGTATGGATGAGCATCGTCGTAGAGCTTCACCAACTTCGGGCTCCAGGAATAACGACGCTCGTCAAATTTTTCCCGCTCCGCTCGCCCTAAGACGACGAGAACGGACAACATCCTGTATTCGGGCAGCAAGGTGCAGAAGGCCTTGGTTTTCTTGTAGCGCAGTGACCAACCGCGTTTCTTGCCGCCATAGAGCCAGTCGGGTGCGAAAACACCGGGGTAGGATGCGTCGATCCAGCTTTGCAGACGGGTCCAATGTTTGAACGCATCGGCCCCCATCCAGTCGCGTAGAGTTCGCTCATCGGGTGGTGTGGATTTGTCGGTGATCCTATCGCCGATTTCGGGAGACTGATTCATGTTGCTTTCCTCTTCCTCTTTGTAGGCGGAATGCTTTTGCCGGTGCATGTGCTCTTCTCGCCAGCGATCTTACATGAGCTTCTGGCAAGTGATTCGGATGCTTCTGAAGGCTTATTCATATCCTCTGGAGGCCGCAATGGCAGTCTCCAAATTCACAGATCTTCGATGCGGCCAGACACGACGTGCTAATCGGGACTACAATGGCTCGGTCGTCTGCAGGGAAAATAACCGTTAGCGTAGTGAATTCAACTCATGACACTTCGTTACTGCGTAACGGACATGGTGGCATTCAGTGACGCTGTCCGGCTAAAGTGCAAAACGGCATGAGTTGCGTATTTTCACCAGACACCTGCGATAAGGTAACGGTTAAGTGGTGTTCGGTGGACGCAGTTGTGTAGGTGCCTTGGGCGACCGCGTAATGTTGAGCGTCCGTCTAGCCGTTACGCGGTAACAAAACTAAGCCGGTGACAGCAATAGCGATATGCGACAGGTGATCGACGTCACCACTGGCCACAGCCATTTGTCGATACGTACGCGAGCGTCCGGTTCGGTTGAATTATTGTAGCCCTTCATGCTTCTTCAGGCTATTCCGGACGCCGTAAGCCATCGCACGGTTGCACATTGAAAGATTGCTGGCCGGAGGCGCAATTTCAAGCCACGGAAGCACTTTGCTGTGTGCTTGCCTGCACCGGCCAGCCTTGCAGGTGCTGCGCAACGATTTCGCCGAGCGCGGCGATCCAGG
>BBSL01000315.1 GCA_001319865.1 Burkholderia sp. E7m39
CGGCGAATCGGGCGTGCCGAGATTGATCAGCAATACGGCGACGCGACGAGCCGCAGCAAACTCCAATGACCGTTCGAGATTGAGGCGCATAGGCAAAAGACAAGAGCCGCGCGAAGGCGCGGCATGAAATGGATAATCATGAACTGAAGCTCATTATAGCCGCGCCCTCTGCCGGCGATACCTGGGCGTTCGGCCAATTGGTACGGCAAAGGAACGCCGCGGATCAGCAAACGAGAACGCTCATAACACGTAGCCGACCCATCGCAGATGCGTATTGGGTGATAGGCGACGATCAGGAGTGGCCGGTGGTGTTCTGCAAGACATGTTACGGTGCGCCGGCAACAGGGTCCTGTTTGTCAACTCAGAGGTCTATTTCAGGCTATGAAGTCGCTAGACATCGGATATTTGCCGGCGGGATTGCCGAACGCGCGCGGCCCGAAACCTGCTGTTCATGAGCGGCAGGATTGCGCAATCAGTGATCGAAAGCCTCTCTCAACCGCCGGACTTGCTTTAAAGCTTGCTCGGGAGTGGCAATATTGGCAAATCCCATCAGCAGTCCAACCGGCGATCGACGGCGTATGCACCATTCGCTCAAGGCCATTATTGCTAACCCTTTGGCATTGGCAGCAGCAGCGAATGCCTTATCGTTGTACTTTGGTTTTAGATGCGCAACCACATGGATTCCACCCGCGCGTTCCGGAACCATCAGCATATCGCCGAACACGTGAGCCAAAGCCTGAACCAGATAATCGCGTCTTGTCGCGTAAAGTGAACGCATCTTCTTGATGTGCCGAGCAAAATGGCCCTGCTCCATGAAATCGGCGACGGTGGCCTGAAAAAGGACTGGGCTGCTTCCGAGTTGCGCCATCGAGTTCCGGAACTTGTCGATTTCATGCTCCGGAACCACCAGGTAGGCCAGTCGCAATCCCGGGTATAGCACCTTGCTGAAGGTGCCGGCATATAGCACCCGCCCTCCATGATCCAGGCTTTTCAGAGGGGGAAGGGGCCGGCCGTCGTATCTGAACTCGCTGTCATAATCGTCTTCGATGATCCATGCGCGTTGAGCTTGCGCCCAATCCAATAACGCCAATCTTCGGGGCAGTGACAGTGCGACGCCGGAGGGGCTTTGATGTGTTGGCGTAACCACTGCGAACCGGGCGTCAACCGCGTGACGCAGACCGGCTTCGACGTTCAGGCCATCGTCATCTACTGGCACCGGAACCAATTGCATGCCGGCATCCTCAAGGAACCGTCGAGCGTGCAGATACCCTGGATCCTCGAACCAGCCGCTATAACCGTGCCGGAACAACGTGCGTCGAATCAGTTCCAGTGCTCCGCGGTATCCTGCAGTTACGAAAACCTGATCGGGCGTGCAGGCGATACCGCGCGAAACCGCCAGATAAGCAGCAATCGCCCGCCGCAGCGGCTCATATCCGCTTGGATCCGCGTTGACCATGTCCGCGACGTGCATCGCACGCAAATTTCGCCCCGCGAGCCGAACCCAGGTTTTCCGGGGAAAAGCGTCCAGTGCGGGCAATCCCAATTGCAAAGGCTTGGAGCCGGCTAGTTTGACGTGACTTGATCGGGAAGGAACGCTCGACCCAACCGGTGTCGTCGCGCTGACGCGCCCATCAAGCTGAGGAGACACGACCGTGCCTGCCGGTCCACGTCCTATCAGATACCCTTCGCTGCTCAACATCTGATATGCCGCCTCAACAGTACCCCGTGCGAGATTCAGCTCACTCGCGAGACTTCGAATCGAAGGCACGCGGTCGCCAGGAGCCAGTTTGCCGGTGGCGATTGCATTTCGAAAGCGCCAATACAGTTGCAGATAGATCGGCGACTCGTGATCTGTCAGCGACTTAAAGTCAGGTAAGTCCATCTCGATGTCCCAGTCGTTTGAGCGTTTCTTGTGCCTGTTGAGTAGGTCACCGTTCTTCTAAACTGGCGACTCGGTAACTCGGATATCGCCATGACATTCACCTCCCTACGTCATATCGACAACGATCAAGATTGTATCGCCTGCTATGCCGTCATGCTGGAGTTGCGACCGAATCTAATCGGGCCGGAAGCCTTTGTCGCGCAGTTACGAAGGCAATCAGAACAGGGCTACCGGCTGCTGGCTGCATGGCAGGGAGGAGAGATCGTTGCGCTGGCGGGTTATCGGTTCCAGGAAAACCTGCTGTACGGTCGTTTCGTCTATATCGATGATCTGGTGGTAGGCGCTGGCGTACGCAGCCAAGGCCTTGGTCGGAGAATGATTGAGGCGGTACGTGAAGAGGCGAAACGACTGCGCTGTGATCGGCTTGTGCTCGACACAGGTTTGTCGAACGCGTTTGCTCAGCGCTTCTACTTCCGCCAAGGCTTGCTGGCAACAGGATTGCATTTTGTTGAGGCGGTTGACTAATGAGCACCTTTCTTCTGTTGGAATGCAGCCCGCACGGTGAGCGCTCGCTGGGTGGTCAGGTGGCACGCGACGCTATCGAACAGTTCCAGTTTGGACGCCCGGAAGTCCGTCTCGTGACGCGCAACGTCGCTACTGATGGATTGCGCGCCCTTTCAGCGGCGTACGCGCAAGGTCTATTTGAGTCATGGACACATACATCGGATGCCTTCGCGGATTCCGAACAACTGATTGATGAACTGGAGCAGAGTGCTTACGTGATGATTTCCACGCCGATGCATAACTTCGCCGTGCCCTCGGCACTGAAGGTATGGATCGATCACATTGTGCGTGAAGGGCGCACGTTCAAACGAGGAAGTCAGGGGAAGATTGGGCTACTCAAAGATCGCCCTGCACTCGTTCTCGTTCGGTCTAGCACTCCATGCTTTGGCGAAAGAACGAGCCAACCTGATTTTCTAACGCCGTATCTGCGCCATGTCTTTTCTGTTATCGGGATTCATAGCACTGAGTTCGTTTATCTGGCGGGCGAAGCCCCGACAGCGGGCGACATTGCGATGGCCCGCGGGAAACTGACCGCATCGCTTGAATTTACGTCGCGGGTGTTCCGGTCGGTGCGCAACGCAGAGCGGACTGGACGGTAGGAAGGTTCGATTTCAACCACGGATAGTTTGCGGCGGGTACGACGTCCGAATATTAAAGTGCTTGAGGCGAAGCAATGCCGACGACTACGCTCAGGTTGGCTAATTGTCGACTTATGCATCCGTCGGCTGGTTGTTGTTTAATAGGTAGTCGAACCGGTGTGTGACAACGCAGGTTTTACAAAATTTTCGGCGAGGGGTGTGGTGGGCATTTCGGAATCTTCTCTACGCATTACGAGCGCTCCCAGCGGTTCCGAAAGGACTCACGGATCACAATGGCGGCTTGCGACGCGAACGGACGCGGGTTCCGTTGCTGACGGCGATCTCGGCAAAGAAAGCGCGTTTTCATTTGCAGGTTCTAGAAGCGTTACTAAGACACGCAACGCGCGATGTGTCTGTCCGGTTGCGCCGTTACCAGCTTTCCTCCCCGTAACAAGACCGATTCGAGCGCCTTTAGCCGCTCTTATGTGGGCGATGCCAACCGGGATACGACCGTTCTGAAGAGATGTAGCATATGCGTACTAAAGAAAGTTTTCACTTAATAATCGCGATTGCAGCTTCTGCCATTGGATTTGCGGCGTGCGGAAAGAAGGAATCCGTTCCAAGCCCTCAAATACCTGAAATCGGCTTTGTGACCGTGAATCCGCAAGCAGTACCCATCTTCACTGAGCTACCGGGACGCACAAGTGCATATCTGGTTGCGCAGGTGCGTGCGCGAGCAGACGGGATTGTACTTAGTCGTGACTTTGTTGAGGGAAGTGAGGTGAGGGCAGGTCAACGCCTTTACAAGATCGACCCCGCTCCGTACATCGCCAAGGTCGATGCTGCAAAGGCAGCTCTTGCCAAGGCAGAAGCAAGTCTTATTACGGCGAGCGCCTTGGCAAAGCGGGATAAGGTGCTGGTCGCGGCGAGTGCGATTAGCGAGCAGGATTACGAGAACGCCGTCTCCGCGGAGAGGTCAGCGGCCGCAGACGTCGCTGCAGGAAAGGCGGAAGTGGAGACGGCACAAATCTATCTTCGCTACACCGACGTAGTTGCACCTGTGACAGGTCGCACAGGTGTATCGCAGGTTACGCCAGGCGCATACGTTCAGGCGAGTCAGGCGACTTTGATGGATACGATTCAGGAGATGGATCGCGTATATGTCGATGTCGCACAAGCCAGCCTCGACGGACTCAAACTTCGTCGCGAGATTCAAGAGGGGCGTCTAAAAACGTCCGGTGCAAATGCGGCCCAAGTCACGTTGGTTCTTGAAGACGGTCGTGAGTATTCGCACAAGGGGACTCTGCAATTCTCTGACGTAACCGTAGACCAATCTACAGGCTCTGTAACGTTGCGGGCGGTTTTTCCGAATCCCGATCGCGTGCTGTTGCCCGGCATGTTCGTCCAGGCGCGCATAGAAAAAGGCATTGATGAACATGCGTTCCTGGTGCCGCAGGTTGGTGTTACGCACGATCAGAAGGGGCGGGCGAATGCACTGGTAGTTGGCGCCGATAACAAGGTGGTCGCGCGCTCACTCGTCACCGCTGGAACGTACGGTAGTGACTGGGTCGTCGACGGCGGCTTGCAGCCGGGAGATCGAGTGATCGTACAAGGCACGGGAAAAGTGCGGCCCGGTATGACCGTGAAGGCTGTTCCAGCAACAAATGCGTCACCAGTAATGGGCTCTTCCGCGGAACCTGTCTCCCGCCGCGGAGCTTCACCAGGTGCACCTGCTTCACAATCTGTAGCCTCTGGCGTTCGAGTAGGAGTTGCGTCAATTGTCTAAGTTCTTTATCGATCGCCCGATTTTCGCGTGGGTGATTGCGATTATCCTGATGCTTGCGGGCGCAGCGTCCATCGTCGCGCTTCCAGTTGCCCAGTATCCACAAATCGCGCCGCCGGCAATCCAGATCACAGCAAACTATCCTGGTGCCTCTGCAAAAACAGTCGAAAGTACGGTGACTCAGGTCGTCGAGCAGCAGATGAGCGGTCTCGACCATCTGCTGTACATGTCGTCGAACAGCGATGATTCGGGCGGCTCCACGATTACAATCACATTCGCGCCGGGCACAAACCCGGACACTGCACAGGTTCAGGTGCAGAACAAGTTATCGCTTGCGACACCGCTTCTACCCCAAGCTGTGCAGCAGCTGGGTTTGCAAGTCACGAAATCAACGAGCAGCTACCTGTTATGGATCGCTTTTACATCCGATGATGGGAGCATGTCTTACGTCGACTTGACGGATTATGTCGCGTCGCATGTTCTTGATCCTATTAGCCGTATCAACGGTGTGGGACAGACACGTTTGCTGGGCTCACAGTACGCGATGCGAATATGGCTCGATCCGTCCAAGCTGACCAACTATTCGCTGACGCCATTAGACGTTACGCATGCGATATCGAATCAAAACGTGCAGGTTGCTGCCGGGCAGATTGGGGGCACGCCTGCGGTCACGAACACGGTAATGCAGGCCACCATTACCGCAGCCACTCTTCTTCGAACGCCGGAGCAATTCGGCAACATCCAGTTGAGGGTCAACCAGGATGGCTCCCAGGTACGTTTGAAAGACGTAGCTAGAATTGAGCTGGGCGCCGAGACGTACAGCTTCGATACAAAGTTTAAGGGGCAGCCCGCTGCCGGGTTCGGTATCCAGCTTGCGCCAGGCGCTAATGCTTTGCAGACGGTCAGCGCAATTCAGGCGAAGGTGAAGGAGCTGTCTGCATCGTTCCCGCACGGACTGGCCGTCCATTATCCGTACGACAGCTCACCTTTCGTGCACAAATCTATCGAGGAGGTCGTTAAGACACTCATCGAAGGGATAGTGCTTGTTTTCCTCGTGATGTACCTGTTCATGCAGAACCTGCGTGCGACGTTGATTCCGACGATTGCCGTACCTGTTGTTTTGCTTGGCACGCTTGGCATCGCGAACGTGCTTGGGTTTTCGATCAACGTGCTGTCGATGTTTGGACTCGTGCTCGCAATCGGCCTGCTTGTCGACGATGCGATCGTGGTCGTTGAGAACGTAGAACGAGTGATGATGGAAGAGGGGCTCGCACCACGAGAGGCAACTCGCAAGGCGATGGAACAGATTACCGGCGCGCTGATTGGCGTAGCACTGGTCCTATCGGCGGTATTTGTTCCGGTCGCGCTCTCTGGCGGGTCTGTCGGCGCGATCTATAGAGAGTTTTCGGTGACCATTGTCTCGGCAATGGTCCTGTCTGTGCTCGTTGCACTGATTTTGACGCCGGCGCTCTGTGCGACGATCTTAAAACCGATTCCGCGCGGTCATCAGACGGAAAAGGGACGTTTCTTCGGCTGGTTCAACCGGATGTTCGATCTGAGTCGTGTCAAATACCAAGGTGGTGTGCATCACGTTATCCGACGCTCGAGGCGGTGGATACTGATTTACCTCGCCGTTATCGCGGGCGTTGGAGCACTTTTCATACAGTTGCCGAAGTCCTTCCTTCCAGACGAAGACCAGGGGTACATGTTCGTCATTGTCCAGACCCCGCCCGGTTCGACGAAGGAAATTACCGGACGCACGCTTTCGGACATCAACGACTACTTGCTGACCAGCGAGAAGGACGTCGTAGATTCGGTTTTTACGATGAATGGGTTCAGCTTTGCCGGACGGGCTCAGAACGCGGGTCTTGCGTTTGTAAAACTGAAGGATTTCGAGCAGCGCCAGCACGCAGATCAAAGTGTTCACATGTTGATCCGGCGTGTGGCCGCACACTACGCGAAGTATAAGGATGCAAAAGTCATTCCCTTCAACCCGCCTGCTATTCGTGAATTAGGTACGGCATCTGGCTTTGACTTTGAGTTGACAGACAACGCTGGCGTTGGACATGAGGCTCTGATGGATGCCCGGAATCAACTGCTAAAGATGGCTTCCGAGGATCCGGTACTGTCGCTGGTACGTCCTAACGGCCTAAACGACACGTCCACATACGAGGTCAATATCGATAGAGAGAAAGCTCAGGCCCTTGGCGTGTCGCCGTCCGCGATCGATCAGTCCTTGTCGATTGCGTGGGCATCTCAATATGTGAACAATTTCCTCGACGCCGACGGTCGGATCAAGCGTGTCTATGTTCAGGCTGACGCGCCATTCCGGAGGACGCCCGAAGACCTGAGTCGGTGGTATGTGCGTAACGACGCGGGGACGATGGTACCGTTCAGCGCTTTTTCTGACAGCCGGTGGGCGTACGGCTCTCCGAAGCTTGAACGCTACAACGGTGTGTCGTCTGTGGAGATTTTGGGGCAGGCTGCGCCTGGAAAGAGCACCGGGCAGGCTACGGCGGAAATGGAGGCGCTCGCGAAGAAATTGCCGGCAGGTATCGGTCATTCGTGGACAGGGTTGTCGTTTCAGGAAGTTCAGTCTGGCTCGAAAGCCCCGATTATCTACGGCACGTCGATTCTCGTTGTGTTCCTTTGTCTCGCGGCGTTATACGAGAGCTGGTCGATTCCGTTCTCTGTAATTATGGTCGTGCCGGTCGGCGTCATCGGCGCGCTGTTAGCCACGACACTTCGAGGCCTTGAGAATGACGTTTTCTTCCAGGTCGGTCTTTTAACGACCGTTGGACTGTCAGCAAAAAATGCGATTCTCATTGTCGAATTCGCGCGTGAACTGCAGGATAAGCAAGGGATGGCTCCGATCGATGCGGCACTCGAGGCGGCGCGCCTGCGGCTGCGCCCTATCATCATGACATCCCTCGCGTTTATCTTTGGAGTCTTTCCGCTTGCCGTCAGTAATGGCGCCGGGTCCGCTAGTCAGCATGCAATCGGAACAGGAGTGATCGGCGGGATGCTGACGGCGACGTTCCTGGCGATTTTCCTGATTCCGATGTTCTACGTGAAGGTGCGAACGATGTTCGCTCGCCAGGGCGGTGATATCGATGAGGCTACGCGCACCGTAGAGGAGCATGAGCAGTAAGCGCCTACCCATCGTTATGACGAAAGCAATGAGACCCTCAATGAGACCCCTGGTCCTTA
The DNA here is from genome assembly GCA_001319865.1 of Burkholderia sp. E7m39. Lineage (GTDB taxonomy): Bacteria > Pseudomonadota > Gammaproteobacteria > Burkholderiales > Burkholderiaceae > Paraburkholderia > Paraburkholderia bengalensis. Next base: position 8,018 of record BBSL01000315.1, read on the forward strand.
CCATCGTAGCTGGAACGCTTATGGCGGCAGGCTGCACAATGATTCCTGCGTACCAACGCCCTACTGCGCCAATCTCGAGCCAATACCCCACGGGCGGCGTGTATGCAACGCAGCCGAGTCACCGCGGTGAAGTCCGAAGTGCGAAGGATCGCGCTGCGGCCGATATTGGATGGCGTGAATTCTTCGCCGACCCTAGATTGCAAAAACTTGTCGAAATCGCTCTCAGAAATAATCGCGATTTGCGCGTGGCCGTATTCAACGTGGACGCCGATCGCGAGCGCTACCGCATAACCCGGGCTGCTTCACTTCCTGCTATCGACGCCTCGGCCGCGGCGAGCGTACAACGGACGCCCAAGGATTTGGCAGTCTCTGGACGAACCGTTTCGAGGGATTATAGCGTTGGGCTAAACACGTCTTGGGAGATCGATCTCTGGGGACGCATTCGGAGCCTGAGCGGAGCAGCTCTGGCGCAATATCTTGCAACAGCACAGGCAAGAAAATCAGTCCAGATTGCACTTGTGGCGCAGGTCGCCGACGAGTACCTAACGTTGCTTGCGTACGATGACCTCCTGAATGTGACGAAAAATACGCTATCGACAGCGCAGGAATCCTACCGCTTAACGAAGCTTCAGTTTGATACCGGAGTTGGCTCTGAGCTTAACCTGAAGGAGGCGCAGAGTGTCGTAGACCATGCACGGGCGAATCTCGAAGCACAAGCCCGTGCTCGGACCCAAGCTGAGAACGCGCTCGTGCTCCTAATTGGCGAACCGTTGCCGGACGATCTCCCGCCCGGGTTGTCACTCGACGCCCAGGATCTGTTAACAGATGTCCCCGTGGGTTTGCCGTCGGAGTTGCTTTCACGCCGCCCCGACGTCATGGAGGCCGAAGAGCAGCTGATTGCAGCTAACGCGAACATTGGAGCAGCGCGGGCCGCGTTCTTTCCCAGAATTTCTCTCACCGGCGCTTTCGGTACGGCGAGTCCGACATTGGGGGACCTCTTCAAGGCCGGATCAGCGGCATGGAGTTTCGCCCCGCAAGTGGCCTTGCCGATTTTCGAGGGAGGTGCGAATACCGCGAACCTGAATCGAGCAAATGTTCTAAAACAGATACAGATTGCAAACTATGAGAAAACCATACAGTCTGCATTCCACGAGGTCGCGGACGGCCTTGCTGCGCGTGGGACATACGACAATGAGATATCCGCCCTTCGAAGCAACCAAGACGCACAACAGCGCCGCCTTGACCTGGCCTCCGCTCGATATCGTAACGGCGCCGACAGTTATCTATCGGTGCTGACAGCCCAAAACGATCTTTACACGTCCGAGCAACAGTTGGTAGTGACTCGTCTCGCGAGATGGACAAGTATCGTTGACCTGTATCGAGCTCTCGGCGGGGGCTGGTTGGAGCACTCGGGTGATGAGCCACTGGCGCCGGATGCTACTGCGGGCTACGCGCCTGTGAACTCCCAGATCTGAAGAGGCTGTCGCACAATCTTTTGGTGGTGTTAGCGCATGAACGCCGGGCGCGGATATGAGCGACGGCGCAACCAGCGGAACGAGAGCTTAGGCGGATCAGCAACCGAGTACGCACCGCCAATCGCCGTCAGCGATCCTGGAATCGGGGACGGCGAGCACCTCCGACGAGTGTGCCAGTGACTTCAACAGCGCGGTCGAGACGTGATGCCGCGTGTACAGCACCGCCATGCCTCGCGCGTAACCAGCGGCCGCCAGACAACGTTGCGCCGTTGACGCTAAGATCGTCGCCTCGATCACTGTATCACCGTCTCAGCGAGCGGCTATATTGGTGGACTTCATCGACCAGTTCGGACACGGCATCGGGTTCAGTGAAACGCGAAATGCCGTGGCCCAGGTTAAACACATGCCCTCCCTCGCCGACGGGGCCGAAGGCATCTAGCACGCGGCGCGCTTCCTTGCGGATGGCCTCCGCTCCGCCAAACAACACCATTGGGTCAAGATTACCCTGCAGCGCCACTGCGTCGTCGATGCGCCGGCGCGCGGACGCCAAGTCGACGGTCCAATCTAAGCCCACTGCGTCACAACCGCACGCAGCGATCTGTTCCAATCATTGTCCGCCTCCCTTGGTAAAGACGATAACCGGCACGCGTCGGCCATCGCGTTCACGGGTCAATCCGCCCACAACCTTTCTGGTGTAAGCAAGCGAGAAGTGCTGAAAAAGTCCGTCCGCCAACACGCCGCCCCAACTGTCAAATATCATCACGGCCTGTGCGCCCGAAGCGATTTGCGCGTTGAAATAGTGAAGCGTGGCTTCCGCGTTAATTTCAAGAATGCGATGCAGCAGATCTGGACGCGAATACAGCATCGTCTTGATCAAACGGTAATCCTCGCTACCCTGTCCCTCTACCATGTAACAAGCGATCGTAAAGGGGCTGCCTGCAAAGCCGACCAGCGGCACCTTGCCGTCAAGCTCGCGTCGAATAGCGCTGACTGCATCGAACACGTAGCGCAGCTTCTCCATATCGGGCACGGCAAGCTTCCTCACGTCGTCCTCGCTGCGAACCGGCCGTGCGAATCGGGGCCCCTCGCCTTCCGCGAAGTCCAGGCCAAGGCCCATTGCATGCGGGACGGTGAGAATATCCGAGAATAAGATGGCTGCGTCAAAATCAAACCGCGCGAGGGGCTGCAGCGTGACTTCCATTGTGTAGTCCAAGCTCCGTGCCAGCCCCATGAAAGAACCAGCGCGCCTGCGTGTCACGCGGTACTCTGGCAGGTATCGACCCGCCTGGCGCATCAGCCAAATCGGAGTGTAGGGCACCGGCTCGCGCAAAAGTGAGCGCAGAAATACATCATTCTTCAAGCTGGATGCAGGCACGTTGACCTCGGCAATTGAAAGGGGAAAATTATGGCTCTTTTGAGCATGCAATGGGTAACACGGTCCTTAGCGGGCATGCGAGTTGAACGCCGAGAAGTCGAGTTTGCCAGCGATAAGAAACAGTACCATTTGCATTGTTTCGAAGCGAGTGTTGCCGCGCGCCTTGCGTTTTACAGCCGGAAACAAGCCGCTGATGGCTCGATGAAGTCGTTGGTCTGTCGAGTCTGGCCACACGCAACGATGCCGTCGAAGTAACGACGAATCAATGGTGCGACATCTTTCATTGGTTCGACTTTCGAACACATGACATTGGTACGCCATTGCTGCAACATATCTGAGACGGCATGAATCTGCTTGCGTTCGAGAATCACGCGCAACTGCTCGCGATATAACCAGGCGCGGGCCGTTCGCATAGTGGTTTAGG
>BBSL01000316.1 GCA_001319865.1 Burkholderia sp. E7m39
CCAGAACATCCTTGCTACCCAGGATAGTTCACCTGCCTGTCAACGCCAGGACTTTTGCAGACCTTCCTTAACAGGATTCATCGAGAGTAAACAGCCCCTTCGTTCATTTTGTTAAGGGCTCTTATGGGCCTAGCCTAGTCTTCGCTGTGAAGAAAGGCGTGTGGTGAAGCGTTTTTGTTAAACTTCGTGGAGTCGCCGACAGCGCTGTTAAATGCGACATATGTCGAACACATTCGAACGGCAGGGGAGATGAACCCGAGAATTTTGACTTCGGCCCAGAGGCTCCAAGGTGGCGAGGAAACAGTGGTTTACGTGGTCGACGACGAGGAGTCGATCCGCTTCGCACTTAGTAATTTATTCCGGTCGGTTGGGCTACGCGTGGAGACGTTTGAGTCGTCCGGGGCCTTTCTCGCTTTCCCAAAGTATGCCGCGCCCAGTTGCCTAGTCCTCGATGTCCGGTTGCGCGGCGAAAATGGGCTCGTGTTGCAAGAGCATGTTGCTAAAAGCGGTTCACGAATGCCGATCGTCTTCATGACGGGGCACGGCGACATCCCGATGACCGTGCAGGCGATGAAAGCGGGGCAGTCGATTTTTTCTCGAAACCGTTCCGCGACCAAGAGATGCTGGATGCTGTCGCCAACGCGTTGGCGCGCGATCGAGAGCGTCTTACCGCAGAACATTCGGTCGCAGCGCTACGCGTCGCCTATGACTCGCTGACAACCCGCGAACGGGAGATCATGGGCTTCGTCGTTAAGGGGCTGATGAACAAGCAGATTGCCTCCAAGATAAATCTCCGTGAAATCACCGTAAAGATTCATCGGTCCCACATGATGCGAAAGATGGCGGCCCGAACGCTCGCGGATCTCGTCAGAAAATCTATAATGTTAGGCGTCGGCGCGCAGTAGCAAAGTCATTGGGTCTGGTGTGGTTGACAATTCGTTTATTTCGCGGTCGTCAGGGCGCCATACAAACTGCGGACGCTGCATATGTTGGGCCTACCGTTCGACTTGCGAGGGCGTCGGGTCAAGCTGCTTCCCCCGTTAACCCGAACGCGGACTGTCTTATCACCTTTCTCAGTGGGATCGGTGGTAACGTGAGCGTAAATATGGCCGCGCCGGCGGTTTCCGGGACTTTCGGCGATGTCGGTCTCGTTCAGCATAACGAAGACTTCGCGCCGACCACGCTGCACGACCATCATTTGTTGTGGCGCGCTCGCTCATGTGTACACCTCATATGATCTGCTTTGTTCGGGAACGGGGCTAGAGGTCGCAACCACCAGATGGCCTGGCCCCCTCGCGCCTAATGACGACCTTCGTTTGCTTTGCTGATGGCTAACAACCTCCAGATATTGTGGGAAGATGGTGATCGCGTTGTTTGGCGGATGCGGCGCGTGGCCGAAGAGGGCAGTCACAACGTCCTGCTGGTCCGAGCCGCCGGGGAGCATCCATCACGTGCCGCTTTCGACCGCCTCGTTCACGCGTTTGGCCTGAAGGACGAACTCGATAGCGCGTGGGCGGCGCGTCCATTGGAGCTGTTGCGCGGTGGCGGCCGGACCCTGCTGGTGCTCGAGGACCCGGGCGGTGAACCGCTTGCGCGCCTGCTCGGCGCTCCGATGGAGATGGAGGTTTTTTTGCCGCTCGCTGCCGGCATCGCCGCGGCGCTCGGCAAGCTTCACCAGCGCGGTCTTGTCCATAAGGATCTCAAGCCCGCGCATATCCTGGTGAACTGCACCGATGGACAGGTCCGGCTCACCGGATTCGGCCTCGCGTCCCGGCTGCTGCGTGAGCGACAGGCGCCCGAACCGCCCGAGACGATCGCTGGCACCCTCGCCTATATGGCACCCGAGCAGACTGGCCGGATGAACCGCTCGATCGATTCGCGCAGCGACCTCTATGCGCTGGGCGTGACGCTATACCAGATGTTGACGGGTGTGCTGCCGTTTGCTGCTGTGGACCCTATGGAATGGGTGCACTGCCATATCGCAAGAAGGCCGGCGCCGCCGTGCGAGCTGGTCGGGACGGTCCCTGCTGCGGTGTCCGACATCGTCATGAAGCTGCTCGCCAAGACGGCCGAAGAGCGTTATCAGACGGCCGCTGGTGTTGAGCATGACCTGCAGCATTGCATTGACGTCTGGCGGCACCAGCGCCAAATAGATGAGTTCGCGCTGGGCAGACATGACACGCCCGATCGCTTGCTGGTACCGGAGAAGCTGTATGGGCGGGAAAGCGAGGTCGCGACCCTGGTTGCCGCGTTCGACCGGATTGTAGGGAGCGGCCCGCCGGAGCTGGTGCTCGTCTCCGGCTATTCGGGCATCGGCAAATCGTCAGTCGTCAATGAACTGCACAAGGTGCTGGTGCCGCCACGGGGGCTGTTTGCGTCCGGCAAGTTCGACCAGTACAAGCGTGATATCCCGTATTCGACGCTCGTCCAGGCGTTTCAGAGCCTCGTGCGCCCTCTGCTCGGCAAGCCGGAAACAGAGCTGGCGAACTGGCGAGACGCCTTGCGGGACGCGCTGGAGCCCAATGCGCGGCTCATGACCGACCTCATCCCCGAACTGAAGCTGATCATAGGTGAGCCGGCACCTGTCCCGGAACTTGAGCCGCAGCAGGCGCAGCGCCGTTTCATGCTCGTGTTCCGGCGTTTCATCAGTGTATTTGCGCGACCGGAGCATCCGCTTGCGCTGTTTCTCGATGACCTGCAGTGGCTCGACTCTGCGACGCTCGATCTGCTCGAAGACTTGTTGGGAGACTCGGACCTGCGGCACCTGATGCTGGTCGGCGCCTACCGTGACAACGAGGTTGATGCCACACATCCGCTGGCGCGCAAGCTCCATGCCATCAAGAACGCGGGCGTCAAGATCAATGAGATCACATTGGCGCCGCTTGCCCCTTTACATGTCAGGCAGTTGATCGCGGAAGCGCTTCACTGCGCGCCGGCGCGCATCGCACCCCTGGCGCAACTGGTTCGTGACAGGACGGATGGCAATCCGTTCTTTGTGATCCAGTTTCTGCACGCGCTTGTGGAAGAAGATTTGCTCACCTTTGATCATGATGCGGGGCAGTGGTGCTGGGAT
>BBSL01000317.1 GCA_001319865.1 Burkholderia sp. E7m39
TGGCAATCCGTTCTTTGTGATCCAGTTTCTGCACGCGCTTGTGGAAGAAGATTTGCTCACCTTTGATCATGATGCGGGGCAGTGGTGCTGGGATCCCGGTCGCATCCATGCCAAGGGTTACACCGACAACGTCGTGGATCTGATGGTCGGCAAGCTGAGCCGCCTGCCGGCCGAGACGCAGCAGGCATTGCAGCAGCTGGCCTGTCTCGGCAATGTCGCCCGCATCACGAATCTGTCTACCGTTCTCGGAGTCACGGAAGCGCAAGTCCATGCAGCGTTGTGGGAGGCGATCCGCCAGGAAATGGTTGAGCGGCTGGAGGGTGCCTACAGGTTTGGTCACGACCGGATTCAGGAAGCCGCCTATTCATTGATCCCCGAAGCCTCACGCGCCGAGACCCATTTGCGGATCGGGCGGCTGCTCGCCAAAGGGACGCCCCCTCACCAGTTGGAGGAGGCGATCTTCGAGATCGTCGGTCAGCTTAACCGCGGCGCCGTGTTGATCACCGAAGAGGGCGAACGGGAGCAACTGGCCGGGTTCAACCTGCTCGCCGGCCAGCGCGCCAAGGCGTCGACGGCATACTCCTCGGCGTTCACTTATTTCGTCACCGGGGCGGAACTGTTGAGCGACGATTGCTGGGAGCGCCGGCATGAGCTGATCTTTGCGCTGGAACTGAACCGGGCCGAATGCGAATTTCTGACCGGCCAGTTGTCGGTTTCAGACGAGCGTCTGGCGGCGCTATCAAAGCGCGCCGCGACCACGGTCGAACGAGCCAGCGTCGCGTGCCTGCACACAGATGTCTGCACGACTCTCGATCAGAGCGACCGCGCGGTCGCCGTGTGCCTGGCCTACCTCCGGCATGTCGGCATAGAGTGGTCACCTCATCCGCACGACGACGAGGTGCGACGGGAATACGAGCGCATCGGGGCACAGCTTGGGGAACGGACCATCGAGGAACTCATCGATTTACCGGTGATGAAGGACGCAGCCTCGCTCGCGACAGTCGAGGTGCTTTGCAAGCTTTTCGCGCCCGCCTTGTTCACAGATGCGAACCTGGTTTGCCTGATGACCTGCAAGGGAGTCAGTCTCAGCCTCGAGCGTGGCAACTGTGATGCTTCATGTGTGCTCTATGCCAGTGTTGGCAAATTCACCGGACCGCGTTTCGGTGACTACCAGGCCGGATTCCGGTTCGGCCAGCTCGGCTGCGACCTCGTCGAACGACGTGGGCTAAGACGGTTCGAGGCGAGCACGTATGTTTGCTTCGAGTGTTTTGTCATGCGCTGGCTGAAACCGATACGGGCCTGCTGTGATCTGGGGCGCCGCGCGTTCGACGCGGCGAACCGGATCGGAGACCTCACATATGGGTCCTACGCGTGCAACGACCTCAACTCGGACCTGCTGTTCGCCGGAGAGCCGTTGCAGGAGGTGCAAGGCGAAGCCGAACACGGCCTTGCGTACGCAGGGAAGGTGCGGTTCGGTCTCGTCATTGACTTCATCACCACCCAACTCGCGCTGATCCGGATGCTTCGCGGCGTGACGCCGACGTTCGGCTGCCTTGACGACGGGCAGTTCGACGAACTTCGCACCGAAACCCATCTGTCCAGCAACCCGGTCCTGGCACTAGCTGCGTGCTGGTACTGGATCCGGAAATTACAGGCGCGCTATATCGCCGGCGACCATGCGGCGGCCATGGATGCGCTATCGAGGGCGCAACGGTTGCTCTGGACCTCATCCTCGTTCATTGAGGAAGCCGAATATCACTTTTACGGCGCGCTGGCCCGTGCCGTCTGGTGCGAGCGCGCGCTGGCCGACGAGCGACGACAACACCTGGACGCGCTCGAGGCACATTACCGGCAGCTTCAGATCTGGGCGAGAAACTGCCCCGAGAATTTCGCGGACCGGGCCGCGCTGGTCGGCGCCGAGGTCGCCCGTATTGAAGGCCGCGTAGCGGATGCCATGCAGTTGTACGAGCAGGCCATCCGCTCGGCGCAGGACAGCGGCTTTGTCCACGGTGAGGCACTCGCCAACGAACTCGCGTCGCGCTTTTACGCGGCGCACGGTTTCGGGAAGATCGCCCGTGCCTACCTGCAGGACGCCCGCTACGGCTATCTGCGTTGGGGCGCCGACGGGAAGGTGCGGCAACTCGAGGAGCAATATCCATATCTGAGGGCGGAAGAATTTGCGCCCGGGCCCACGACAACGATTTCAACGCCAGTCGAACACCTCGACCTTGCGACGGTGATCAAGGTCTCACAGGCTTCCTCGGGCGAGATCGTCCTGGACAAGCTGATCGAAATGGTCATGCGTACAGCGATTGAACAGGCGGGCGCCGAACGGGGCGTGTTGGTTCTTTCGGACGGCGGAGAAGAACGGGTAGTGGCAGAAGCGACAACCTCCGGCGACGTGCCCCGATTGGAGTTGTGCGATGTTCCCGTCAGCAGCGCGATCCTTCCAGAGTCGGTCCTCTACCATGTCCTGCGGACAGGGGAGAACGTTGTTGTGGATGATGCAGCGGCGGGGTCTTCGTTCGCCGCAGATCCTTATATCCAGCAGCAACGTGCCCGTTCAATTCTCTGCTTTCCATTGATGAATCAGGCCAAGGTTACTGGAGCGATCTACCTCGAAAACAGTCTGACCAGTCGCGTGTTCAGCCCATCCCGCATTGCCGTGCTGAAGGTCGTGGCGTCGCAGGCCGCGATTTCACTGGAGAACGCCCGTTTGTACCGCAACCTGGCTGAACGCGAAGCGAAGATCCGGCGCCTCGTCGACGCGAACATCATCGGGATCATGGTCTGGAATGCCGGTGGCGAGACTCTCGAGGCGAATGACGCCTTTCTGCGGATAGTAGGATACGAGCGTGAAGATTTGGTCTCAGGTCAGGTGCACTGGAGGGATCTGACGCCGCAAGAGTGGCGCGAGCGCGACGATCGGGCCCTGGCAGAGCTCGGCGCGACGGGCCGCGCGCAGCCGTTTGAGAAGGAGTATTTGCGGAGGGACGGGAGCCGGGTCCCCGTATTGATTGGCTTGGCGAGCTTTGAAGCGGGTGCGAACGGGGGCGTCGCTTTCGTGCTCGATCTGAGCGAGCGCAAGCATGCGGAAGAAAAGGCCCGGGAGAGTGAGCGGCGCTATCGCGAGGTGCAGACCGAACTGGCTCACGCGAACCGTGTCGCGACCATGGGGCAGCTTACGGCTTCGATTGCCCACGAAGTCAACCAGCCGATTGCTGCGACGGTGACCAATGCCCAGGCCGCTCTACGTTGGCTGAACAGCCAGCCTCCGAACATTGACGAGGTAGGACAGACGCTCAGGCAGATTGTCAAGGACGCAGGTCGAGCGGGAGACGTGCTAGGCCGGATCCGTAATCTTGTCAGGAAGGCGCCGCCGCGCAGCGAGCCGGTCGACGTCAACGAGGCGATCCGCGAGGTGATCGAACTCACGCGCGGCGAAGCCGAGAAGAGCGGTGCCTCCGTACAGACGCAACTGTCCGAGGGCTTGCCATTGATCGAAGCAGACCGTGTCGAGCTGCAACAGGTGCTTCTCAATCTGATTATGAACGCGCTAGAGGCGATGAACGGCGTAAGCGATAGAGCGCGACTACTGATTGTCAGTACAGAGATGGCCGAGTCGAACGGTGTGCTCGTGTCTGTTCGCGATTCTGGGCCGGGTTTTGGTCCGGATGGCGCTGAGCAGGCTTTTGCACCCTTTTACACCACCAAGGCCACTGGTCTGGGGATGGGGCTGGCGATCTGCCGTTCGATCATCGAAGGGCATCGGGGTCGGTTGTGGGCAAGTTCGAACGCGCCACGGGGCGCGGTCGTGCAATTCACCGTGCCGGCTCATCCGGACGCTTCATCATGATTGTCAGCTATGTCAGCACGGAACGGACGTCCTGCACGGTCTCTTTGTGTCATTCGTTGCTGATGGGGGGGCGTCTTCGCCGCTGCCGCCCTCGTAGCCCTCGCGGCCGTGGGCGATCGCCGCGTAGCCGCTTTTAGTGCCGGTACCTGATAGGCGTATGGAAGGATTTAGGCTCGCTGGGCACGGGCGTCAAACACCAAGGCCTTGAGCACATCGACGTCATCTGAAAGCTGGGCATTATTCGTAAGCGCCCGGTGAAGGCGCGGGAGCGAGTTGGCTAGTTGCGATCGGGCAACGCGGGAGCCCAGCAGTGAGGAAGCAACTGTTCAATGTGGGAAGCGCGATGTGTTGGCAGGCGCGTGAGCACGTCCTTCGGATAGGCGAGCGGATCGTGCCCGTTCAATTGTGCCGAGCGGATGAGGCTCATGATGGCAGCGGCACGTTCGCTGGCGCGAAGCGAGCCCGCGAACAACCAGTTTCGGCGTTTATGGAAATGCTTCTCTAAGAGGAACTATCCTCACTTCGTAGTTATGGAAAGTTCTGTCGGGATGGCTGGATCAGACACTTGTGAAACGATGTGCGTCCCCGGAATGTAGAGGTCGTGGCATCGAGGCAAACATTGATGTGCTTCCGGCACCGGCCATCGAGCTTACATAATTGCAGGCCTTGCAGGAATCGAAGCAGGTCATCCTTCGGCTTGTAACGGAAGGCCTTGCGCGATGGTGCCTGAAGGGCCTGCAATGCACGGTCCTTCATTTGCAGATCGGCTTCCACGTAGCGATGCGTAGTGACCGGGCTTTCGTGACCAAGCCACAAAGCGATAACGGTAATGTCGACGCCGGCTTGTAGCATATGAATCGCGACCGAATGTCGAATAACGTGCGGCGAAATGCGATGCTTCACAAGTTCGGGAAACTGTCGTGAAGCAGTCTGTACGGCGAGCTTCAATCGTTCAGTGAAACCGACGCGTCGTGAGCGAGTCGCCAGATCGGCCGGGAAACAGCGGTACTTGAAGATCAAGCGGATACTGCCGCATCCAATGCCTGAGTTCCTTCGCGGTGTCGGGCCACAGTGGAACCGAGCGTTCCTTGCTTCCCTTGCCGTGGATGCGTATCCATGAGGTGGGCCCGAATACGAGGTCGGACCAACGCATTTCCAGAAGTTCGGAAACTCGAGCGCCGGTGTTATACAGGGTTGCCAGCATGATGTGGTCACGCTGCCCCGTCCAGGTGGAGATGTTCGGCGCAGTGCGTATTTCGGCGAACGTGACCGCCGATTTCGGGAACGTGACCGATTCGGCGGGGTTGGGCGTTGCGCGGTGTTGATTGTAGGTTTTCTTGTTAGTTCTGGTCGAGTTCGGGCTCCAGGACGCTGGGTTTTGGGGATGCCTTTCTGAGGGATTCACCGGTGAGCGTGCAACCGCTGACGCGGTAGTGGGAGGTTGGCACAGGTCTATGGCTGACGTTTCATGAAGTGGGTCGTCTGGCGCTGAACGCCGGCGAAGCGGTGACCGGTATCGCCAGGAGCAGTATGTGAACGCCGGTTGGGCATTCCACCTACTGCTTCCAGGAGGCTCGCCATGACGCCACTGCGCCCACGCATGCATGCATGACATGCAGATCCGTAACCTTGCAGAGAATACCCAGAAGTCCTATCTGATTCAGGTATCCAGTTTCGCTCGACACTTCCGCCGTTCGCCCGAACTGCTGGGTCCCGAGGAGATCCGGGTCTGGCTCATCTATCTTCGCGAAGAGCGCAAGCTGGCACCGGCCAGTCTCAGCCCGGCGATCGGTGCACTGCGCTTTCTCTATCGCGTGACGCTTAAACGTGACTGGAGTGACGAGGATTTCCCATTGCCCAGAAAGCCGGTCCGCCTGCCGGTTGTCCTCAGTCTGGAGGAGATCATCACCTTCTTCGGACTCGATCCCCAGCCTGAAGCATCGGACCATCCTGATGGTTGCCTACGCAGCCGGCCTGCGCGTGTCGGAAGTCGTCCACCTGAAAGTCACGGACATCGACAGCAAGCGCATGGTCATCCGTGTGAACCAGGGCAAGAACCGCAAGGATCGCTACGTCATGCTCTCGCCGCGTCTGCTCGAGATCCTCAGAACGTACTGGCAAGACGCTCACCCCCGTGGCTGGCTGTTTCCCGGTGATATTCCCGGACACCCCATCACGCAGGGCGCCGTCTCGCGAATCTGCGCTCTCGCACGCCAACGATGTGGCATCCGGAAGCCGATAACACCGCATTCCTTGAGACATGCGTTCGCCACGCATCTGTTGGAAGCCGGTACCGATGTGCGCAGGATCCAGCTGCTCATGGGCCATAGGTCCCTCGCGACTACTTCGCGCTACTTGAGAATCGCTACCAGCACCGTGTGTGCCACAGCGAGTCCCTTCGATCTGCTGCCGCACCCCGCACCGATTCCATTCCATCGCCGCCACCTGCGCCCGAGCACTTCTGAAGCCGGCGATGCGCCCGGCGCTCGAGGTGGGGGACATCCTTCGCCGCTGTGGTCCGCAGTATCGGCAAACCCATGCCGAGGGGCTCACTCGTGTCCAGCGGCGGGTGATGACTGCGATCGAGCTTTGTCGTACCGCCTTCCC
>BBSL01000318.1 GCA_001319865.1 Burkholderia sp. E7m39
AGTAAGAATATCGGTACCAGTTGTTCCCGGGCGGCCTGACCCGCATAGCGATAGACCGGTCGTGGAAGATCTGGTGCCGTAAAGTGTTCCGGACGACCTGACCCACACTCGGATCGACGCGACTTGCTGTCTTTCCCCGGATCTGTCGATCGCCCGGGAACACCTAGCGGCGAGGTTTTGCCTCGCTGGTACATGTGACTCAAGAAGGGCCTGACGCTCTGTCGCATTACTGTCTTGTCCAGGTATCCGGTCGCGGTGAAATCGCCCAGTCTTAAACCAGAAACCGGAGCCAGACGCGCATGAAAGAACAACAGATCGTCGTGGGCGGTGTTGATACGCACAAAGACCTTCATGTAGCAGCGATAGTAGACTCGCAGGATCGGGTGCTTGGCAGTGAGTGCTTTCCGAGCACCCGTCATGGTTACAAGCAAATGCTGACGTGGATGCGCTCCTTTGGAGAGCTTGGCCGGGTCGGCGTGGAATGCACCGGAACCTATGGTGCAGGCCTGCTGCGCTACCTGCAGCAGGCGGGAATCACAGTGCTGGAAGTCACCGCCCAGGACAGGAGCGATCGACGCAGACGAGGCAAGGACGATACGATCGATGCCGAGAACGCCGCCCACGCTGCCTTTGCGGGTGTTCGTACGGTTACGCCCAAGACGCGCGACGGCATGATCGAGGCTTTGCGCGTACTGAAGGTCTGTCGCAAGACGGCGATTGCTGCTCGTCGCGTTGCCCTTCAGTTGATCCACAACACCATCGTCAGCGCACCCGACGAGTTGCGCGAATCGCTGCGGACCATGACCCGTATGCAGCTGATCCGGACGCTGGCAGGGTGGCGCCCCGACCTCACCGATTACCGGAATCTGGCCTCGGCGTACCGGATCACACTGAAATCCTTGGCGCGTCGCTATCTCGAGTTGCACGACGAGATCGCAGATCTGGACGTGATGATCGCCGGGCTGGTTGATGAGCTCGCCCCCGCTCTGATCGCGCGCAACTCCATCGGATACGAATCGGCGGCTCAGCTCTTGCTGACGGCCGGAGACAATAGTGGGAGACTTCAATCAGAAGCCAGCTTCGCTGCCTTGTGCGGCGTCAGCCCCGTGCCGGCCTCCTCGGGCAAGGTCACACGGCATCGGCTGAATCGCGGCGGCGATCGCGCAGCGAACAGCGCTTTGCACATCATTGCCATTGGGCGACTGAGAACCGACCCTCGCACCAAGGCTTACATGGCGAAGCGGGTCAGCGAGGGGCACTCCAAGCTGGAGGTTATCCGCTGCCTCAAGCGCTACATCGCCCGCGAAGTCTTTTACCTCATACGGCAGCGAAATCGCGAGATCGGCAGTACGCAAATTGCCGCTTGACACTTAGAAGGGCATCCGTGGCGCGCACTATCGCTGGCCAGGATGGCTCTCGCGTATGCAGGCTGCCAGACTGATTCGCTCGATGTCGCGCAAAGGATGCTCGCCGGATAATGCAGCCTGCGAGGGTTTCTTCGGGCGACTCAAGACGGAGTTGTTCTATCCTCGTGATTGGCGAACCACGACCATCGATCAATTCATCGAAATCGTTGACTCGTACATTCGCTGGTACAACGCAAAACGGATCAAAGTCTCGCTCGGCTCCCTCAGCCCCGTCGAATACCGGCAGAGTCTTGGAATCGCGGCATAACTCAGTCCAAGAATTTAGCCGCACCCCCAAGTGGGGATTATTCATCCGACAGCGACACGAGGCTCCCGCCGCTGCCGCAGCCGAGCCCGGGGAAGACTACCGTGACCGCTAGCAGCGACTCACCGGCAAGTCACTGCGTGACTGCCCCGTATGTGGCAAGGGACACATGCTCCGCATCGAAGACATGCCCGGCACCCTTCCACGAGCCCCGCCAAGTGCCGCCCATGCGCGCTAGTTGCCACCGCACCTGTTTCCGTACACGTTCGCCTTTCCTGACGAGGCCAACGCGGCTGCACTCGTGCCTTCGACCCACTGGCGCACCAGCGTACTCCAGAACGGCGGGTGATCTGCCGGTTCACGCGCACATTCCCGCTTCCTTTACAGGTGATGCTTCCCACCCCCGCCGGAAGTCCCGGTCTGATCGCCCCTGCAAGACATCGCAAATTACCGCGGCGGTCATTCAATGCCCATAGCGGCCACCGCCTGTGGAGCGGTTCAGCACAAACATTTTTTTGATTACCGGTCGCGGCTCAGGTCCGACGACATGGTGATGCGCTGGTTGCCGCGACCGCCAACCAAAAAAATCTCTGCATCATGCCGCTAGCGGCATGAATCCAGTTGTTGCATACTGGCACGCGCCCATCATCGAGATAGCGCGTGAGCGCCTCCCAGCGATTGAGACTGTAATCGAGTGCTTTGGCGATACCTGAACCTTCTGGAACCAGACGCCGCTGCGCACTCATCCACGCATGCAGGGCATCCATCACCGGTCTGGAACGGGCCTGCCGCAGCTCGCGCCGTGCATCGGGATCAAGTGTTGCCGCTTCATCCTCGATTTCGTACAACGTGCCGAAGTATTTCAGCGCTTGCCCGCCGATCTCGCTCTGATGGTTTGCATGCAACTCGAAGATTGCGTCGCGCATGTGCAGCACAGCCGATCTCCGTGATGCCCCGGGTAAAGCTGTTTTTGTAGCCGCTATAGTCGTCGCACACCAGCTTGCCCTGCCAGTCACCCAGGAAGGCGCGCGTATGCTCGCCAGCGCGGCTGTCGGCGAAGTCGTACACGACCGCCTTAAGCGACGCGTATTGGGTCGTGGCATACGCCCACAGATACGCACGATGTGTCTTGCCTTTGCCCGGACTGAGCATCTGCATAGGCGTTTCATCCGCATGCAGTGCATCGACCAGCGGCTGCAGTCGCACGCCGCACACGCCCACCTAGTCGCCCAGTGTCGACTGAGGGATCGCCAGCCCTGCGCGGGCGCAGATGCGTTCAAGCCGGTACAGCGGCAGATGATCGGCGAACTTCGATACCAGCACCCAGGCCAACAGCGCGGCCGTCGGGATGCCCTTGTCGATGATGTGCGCGGGCACGGGTTCCTGTGTCAGCGTCTCGCATTGACGGCACACCCACTTGCCGCGGATATGTCGCTCGACTGTGAACACGCCTGGCGTGTAGTCAAGCTTCTCGCTCATGTCTTCGCTAATGCGCTCGAGCTCGCAGCCGCAGTGACATGTCGTGGTATCCGGGTCGTGATGAATGTCGGTGCGCGGCAGATGCGCCGGCAATGGTGCGCGTCGCGCACGTTGCTGTCGTGATTTGCGTTCGGGCGTATCTGGCTGAAGCTGCTCGAGCTCGGCCTCGATCGCGGCCAGATCCGTATCGACCGCTTCGTCGAGCAGGCTCATCTGTTCCGTGTTGAGCTGCTCGCTGCGCTTGCCGAACTGTTGCCGTTTGATGACCGAGAGTTCATGCGTGAGCTGGTCGATACGGGTTTGCCGATATTGCAGCTCCCGTTCCTTCTCACCGACTTCGCGCTCCCTGTCTGCAAGCTGGACGGCCAGCTGTGCGGCCAGTGCGCCAAGCTGGCCAGGGCTGAGCGTGGTGAGATCGACGGGCAAGTCCATGACATCGAGTCTGCCAGACACACCAAGCATCAGGAAGCGAAACTGTTTACGTTCGCGTCGCCTTCACACCACGGTAATGGCGTGATCGCTGGCCAGCGTGCGCCACGGCAGTCCCGCGGCCAGTGCCCGTAACTGTTCCTGGTTCAGCGGCAGTGCAACGGCCCGCTCGCCGTTGCTCCATATAAACCGCCCGCGATTCAGGCGCCGCGTGGCCAGCCAGATCCCCAGGCCGTCGTAGACCAGCACCTTCATTCGCGTCGAATGCCGGTTGGCAAACAGGTAAGCATGGTGCGGGCGCGCCGCCCCGAATACCTTGACCACGCGTGCGAGCAGCGTATCAGCGCCGGCACGCATGTCGACCGGCTCAGTTGCCAGCCGGATCGCGTCGATGCGGATCATCGCAACCACCCCTGTAGCCGGGCCGCGCAATCATCGGCCGCCGACACCGGCCAGTAGAGCGTAATCGAGGCAGCACCGCGGCGAATCTCGATGCGGATCTCGCCCCGATCAGTTGCAGCAACTGGCGCTTGCAGTTGCAGTGGCATGAATGCCGTCGTCGGTGGCGGCTGCGCTTCGTCCGGCGCCGGATGGGCACACGCATGCTGTCGCGCTGCCACCACCCATCGGCGCAGCAGGTTTGCGTTCAGGCGGTAATGCAGCGCCACCGCCGCAATCGACACGTGCGGTTGCATCTTCGCGCGCACCACCATCTCCTTGAATTCCATGCTGTGTTTGCGACGCTCTGTTGCCGGCACCACTCCATCATCAATCCGATCGTCGTCAGCCATCGTGTACACGTCTCCATCACGCTTTATGATGGACACGATGCTTCTATGCGCAGGCCACGAATCTCAACCTGACTTCACCGGCCCCTTACCATTATTCGTCATGCGCGGAGTTTACGCGCGCGCCCCGATGCGTTTCCAACACCGATAGCACCGCCGTTCGACGTGGCTGTCACGTTATAGCGGCAGCCGCTACGTGACGTCTGCGCAGCGTCATGCCGGTGAAATCGCGCGCTTCTTGCGGCGCGCCACGCACTGGACGCCTGGACGCCAAGGCGCGAGCATGCAATTCGGCCCGCTGGTCGCGTTACACGCGCAACTCGACACCGTTTGTGCCTTGACGCGCAACCCCGAACGTGACTCAGTTTTTCAGATGGCGTCGATCGACGCCAATAAGCAGCCATTGGCTGCATGAATGAGGCGACAACCACCTGGGCGCGGGCCGTAACCGAACTGCCTCTTGCTGACGCGAAACGGGTGCTCGACCTTGGCTGGGAAGTGATCACGATTGGCTATTATTTGATGCTTTAAATAACTGACCCTGCCCCTGTTTGACGAATACCATAGCTGAATTTATCACGGCGCCTGTCCTCGCTGAGCGGCGACCCAATTCTGCTCGAACGCCGTGGGGTTGACGGGTTGAAGTAGTAATGTTGAACGCAGTCGGCGGCCATTGTGGAAACCAAGCGAGTCGACGATTTCATCGATCGCAGCACGCCGCGTCGCAGTGCCGACCGTGCGGTCGTGTTCTTCAGCGAACCCCACAGGCTCTCGGTCGGCGCATATCCCAACAATCGCCACGCCGGCTCATCGTAAGCGCGCAGGAATGGGCGTCTAGCAATCAGCGATCTTACCGTGCAGGCTATGTCCCCTGATTTTCAGTGGACACCTTATGAAACAACGCTCGGATACGTCGTGCCTGAAGGTCGTCACGGTAGGCAAAGACGGCAAGCGCCGTTTTGACAGGCGAACCAGACAGCGGCTGGTCGAGGCCTGCCTCGAGCCAGGGGAGTCAGTAGGGGGGCTCGCAGTCAGACACGGAGTCAATGCGAACCTGCTGCACAAATGGATCAAGCTAAGCCAGCAACGGCTGGCTGATGCGCCAACGCAGTCGCCCACGGCGGAGCCGGCATTTGTGCCCCTCGTCAGGGTCTGCAGCGAACAGGCGCTCGTCGAGCTCAAGAGCAAACCTGCGATGTCTTCTCCGCCGGAGACGACGACTGGTACGCCGACGGATCGGACGGCCTCCTCGACGTTGACGGTTCTGACGCCCAACGGCATCACGCTCCCGCTCGAATGCATCGGCAACGATGCGGCGTTGCTATCGACCGTGCCGCGTCGTCTTACACATCTTCTTGATTCCCCTTGCTGAGTTTAAAGGCCCAGCAAAGGGATTCGTTTTTCTGGCGCAAGCACAACCACGCAGCTTGGATCGCTTCTCGCCACTGCGGCTACGTCCCATCTGAGGTTTTGTCTCACATCCTTTCTAGTACCTTTATACCAAGCAGATCCAGCCCAGCACGAATCGTATCGGCTGCCAGTTTGCAGATCTGCAATCGACTCTCGCGTATGCTCGCGCTCGCCTGAAGAACAGGGCAGGCCTCATAGAAGCGCATAAGGTTTGTCGCCAACGCAAACAGATAACTGCATAAATAATTGGGCTGAGCATCTCGGGCGGTCGCATAGAGCGTGTCTGAGAAGCGGGCGAGGTGTATCGCAAGGTCGCGTTCCGTCGAGGTATTCAGCGCTACTCGGTGTGGCTGTACCGGGGGTCCGGCGCGGTGCAGGATACCGGTGAGGCGAACGTATGCATATTGAAGGTAGGGGGCCGTATTTCCGTTGAGCGATAACATGTCATCCCAATCGAATACGTAGTCGGTATTGCGATTTTTACTCAAATCGAAATACTTGACAGCGCCGATGCCGACTGCTTCTGCAATCGTCATCCGTTCTGCTTTGGAAAATTCATGTCCGTTCGTTGTTGTGAACTTGTATGCCCGTCGGGTAGCTTCATTGAGTAAATCTGCGAGCTTGACAAGTTCGCCGGACCGAGTCTTGAAGGGCTTTTTATCTTCCCCGAGGATGACGCCAAAGGTGACGTGTTCTAATGTGGTGGTCGATGGAGCATAGCCCGCTAGACGTGCGACCTGAAATAATTGACGAAAATGGTGACGCTGCCTCTCGTCAACTACGTAAAGTATGCGGTCCGCCGCGAGAATAGTCGCTCGATAGCGGATCGCAGCAAGGTCTGTTGTCGAGTACAAATATCCACCATCCCGTTTTTGCACAATGAATGCGTTCGATTTATCACCGTTCATCGAAGAGAGGAAGACGACCTGCGCGCCTTCATTGTCAACGGCTAGCTCTTTAATTCTTAAATCGGCAACGATCGTCGAGAGGTCGGCGTTGAACGCGCTTTCTCCACGAACATCAGCAGAAGTAAGACTCACGCCGAGCCGGCGGTATATTGCCTCGCAATGATCAAGCGAGATTTCGACAAATCGGCTCCATGCTTCGCGAACCGAAGGATCGCCTCGCTGGAGTCTCACGACATTATCACGAGCTTTACGGGAAAATTCAGGTTCGTCTTCGAATCTTCGCTTTGCCTTACGATAAAAGTCTTCGAGATCGATGAGTTCGGTTAAGACTGTCGTTGCTTGCGGCAGATCTAGCATGTATGCGATCAACATGCCAAATTGGGTGCCCCAATCACCAACGTGATTCTGCGCCACGACGTCGTATCCGAGAAAACGCAATACCCTAGCCAACGCATCACCGATGATCGTTGAACGAAGGTGACCTACGTGCATCTCTTTGGCGAGGTTTGGTGAAGAATAGTCAATCACCACGCGTCGAGCGGATTCTTTCGGGACCTTTGCGACCGACAGTCCGTCGTCGTGGGCGGCATGTGCAATCCACCGCTCCAAGTAAGGTGACGAGATCGTGATATTAATAAACCCCGGTCCGGAGACGTGAGCGTCCTCGACAATGTCTCCGAAGTCTGCAGCGTTCAGCACGCTTTGAGCAAACCAGAGAGGAGGCAGGTTGAAGGCTTGTGCGATCAGTATCAACCCGTTTACTTGATAGTCGCCGTGGGAGCTATGTCGTGAAGGTTGAACATTCGGCCTCGCATCGCCGTAGCCGAGCGCTGTCAATGCACTTCCGATCCGGGAATTCAAAAACTGAAGAAGGGATTGTTCCGGCATCGCGATAGCTGCTCAAAAAGTTTCGGATTTCTGTAGACGTGCTGTTTTCGTTTGGAAATTGATAGTCCGCGTTTCCGACAATTTACACTCTTCTTGGGAAGATTGAACCAATTCTGCATTGTGAAGAAGGATTGGATGTTTATACCTGTGTATAAAGAAGGAATGCCCGGGCACTAACAAGCGTTAACAAAATGAATTCTGCAGTTTTCGCCAGCAGGTGATGCAGCAGGCGATTTTCATGAAGGCTTTGTGGATGAATGCAAGACGTTCGAAGCGGAGACGCAGTCGACGAAAGTTGTGGAGCCATGAAATGGTGCGCTCGACAACCCAGCGTGTTTTGCCCAGTCCGCTGCCGTGAGGTTCGCCTCGTCGAGCGATTTCAGTGTCGATGCGGGCAGCGTTTAGTGGACGGCGGTATTGTCATGATCGTAATCTCGGTCGCCTTGAAGCAGGGCACTGTGCGAAGTGAAATAAAGAACTCGCAGCAGCACGGAGCAGCGCCCGGGGCAAACGAAATGACTTGTAGCGTTTCGAATCAGCGGGAATGACGGCACAGTCTTAACGTTGAGCGTTCCATTTTATATCTAAGGGAAAAAACGGGTTGTTCAGACGTTCCGTAGCAATGAATCCGGGCCATACGTCGGCGGCGCCCGGCTTTGGTTGAGCCGGAGTCCGGCGAGTCCATGCTCGTGGGCTCTGGTGTAGTTACTCAGCCCTAGCCGGGTGATACGCACATCGCCGTTCTTCGAAATCGAGAGATGCGCCACCTGCTTGGAGACGGCGCTAAACTGGCGGGTTGCGGCGCAGAACACGCCTGAAGGGAGATGCCGTCAGCCGTAGTTCTCGTCGTTGTGAGGCGGGGCCTCCATAGGCTGTCAGAGCAAACCGCCACTTTCCTCGCCAATTCACGCAGAGCAAACCGGAGAGCAACCGCGCCCTACGACCGAGCAGCGCGATAGCTGACGATGTCTGCGTCGCCGACTGATATCAAAAGCCCGCGAGCCCTTGTGGGCTGTTATAAGGTATGTCAACACGTGTGATTTCGGTGAGTGCGCCGTCAGCGCCAACGGCGTATCCGATGAGCACTGCCGCATTGCCATATATCTGATAGAGATACTTGCCATCAGGCGTCAACCAGTTGTCACTAGGGCCGCTACTTACGAGCCCATTCACAGCCCTGAATGTACCATCCCCTGGAATGGCAACGCAGGCAGGATCTTGAAGAATAGACAGATTCTCGCCGTTCACCTCATAGGTACTGATGTTTCCGTATCCGAAATTCGTTGCGAATATTCGCGCGTTGTCCGGCGAAATTGCAAGCCAGCAAAGTTCTGACGGTTTGCCCAATTTCGTATCTATTGGTACGAGGTCGCCAACACGGATATTACCCTCTCTATCGATAAAACTTTTTACCAGTCCATCACCCACGGCTGTACCGTTAATGAACGTGTCGTTCCGGCCATGCAGGAAGGCGATATAGAACGGACCGGCGGCGCCAGCATCATGAAATGATGGTGAGCCCAAGTTACCCATCGATTGCACGGGAAACACGACAAGACCATCGGATTCCGATGCGTTGGCGACGACGAGTTTTGTCGTGCCGTCCGCGTTGGTCGATGGTCGCTCGTCAAACAGAATATCAACCAACAAGAAACGCTCATCAGGGGACAGTACTACCTGCGTTGGGATTCTGTCGAGTTTGCTCGGGGTGTTTACGGAATATCGGTCTTCGCGCGGCGTTAGCATGCCTTCGCTGACAGAAAACGCTCGCAGGTGATCTGGCCCGAAAGCATGCAAGACATACAGGACATCAGTTGACGACGCATAGGCTAGCGATTTCGCGGTACCACTTCTTCCGATGATTGGATTTCCGGTAGGCTTCACGTCAAGCAGCGTAAGACTTCCAGCGTCGTCTACCCGAAAACTGGATACGCTATTGTCCCCGCCATTTGTTGCAAAGAGCAGTCGATTGTCATCTGCAAGGATAACGCTACCGGCACCCTCGAACGCATTGGGCGCACTGAGTTGTCCGCTGACCGGTTTGAATATTCCAGATCCTTTTCCCTCCGTGTTGATCCGTTCGCACTCGACAAGCGAACCGTCAACAGCACGGCCATAGTGGATGACTGTATTGCGTATTTCGTTTGACTGGATATAGAGATGCCCAGCCTGACTATGTGATGTTCTGCCTGTGACCCCACCCAAAATTCCAAACGACGTATTCATTGGCTTTTCCTCAGGAATCTCTATCACAATCTTAGATGAAAGGAGGACTGGAGCGATCCAATTCCACAGGCACTAGCAAGGCACATGTTGGCGACGATCGCACTTATCCGGGCGCCGTTGCAGATGCAACGTCAAAAACGCACCTTGTCCATTTAATTCGAAAGAGGGATGTAAATCAAATGTCAACAGGTATTCCTCCTCGATACCAACGGATGTGGGGAAACATCGGAACTTCGTTAAGCGTGAAGGATTGGAAAATGCAAGATTGCAAACAACCTTTAACACATATACCTTGGTATCCCCCCTTCGCGCGCCGCATGTGGTAGTCTGAACAGGCTGACCATATCGCGGAGGCTCTTAGATTAGAGGCGTTAAGGAAGGTCTTATGTGTACGCCTCCCCGATTGCAAACAATGTTGCGATATTGGCTGGCAGGTAAAGGCAGCACGCTTATGTCCGGCCCGTTTGCGCAGGTCGGTATGACCTGCTGGCCCTAATGGAATTCGCTGGCGAGGTCCTCATCTGCAAATCGAACTCAATGGTTCATCTTCCTTATCGGGTTTTCCTCGCCCCGGTCCAACCTGTTAGACCGTGTTAGGAATTTTTTGTAGTACCTGGTACCCTGGAGGGATGACAAGAGAAAAGCGCAAACCCTACCCGACAGATGCGTCCGACGAAGAGTGGAGCTTCGCGGCGCCGTATCTGACGCTGATGGATGAAGCAGCACCGCAGCGCAAGTACGAACTGCGAGAAATGTTTAACGCGTTGCGCTGGATCGTGCGCGCTGGTGCGCCATGGAGAATGATGCCCAACAACCTTCCTCCGTGGGAACTGGTGTACCAGCAGACCCAGCGATGGCTGCAGGCAGGCTGCTTTGAGAACATGGTCTGCGATTTGCGCTCGATCATCCGTGTGGCGCAAGGACGGCAGGGCCAGCCCAGCGCCGTGATTCTAGATGGCCGGACAATGCAGTCCACCTGCGAGAGCGGTCCGCGCGCGGGCTATGACGGCTACAAGCGCAAGCGTGGGAGCAAGGTCCATATTGCAGTCGACACGCTGGGACATTTGCTCGCGGTGCACGTAACGCCCGCCAACGAGCAGGAGCGCGCGCAGGTGGCAGAGCTCGCGCGACAGGTGCAGGAAATCACGGGAGAAACGGTCAAGGTGGCCTTCGCGGATCAAGGATACACAGGTGAAGACGCTGCGCGGGCCGCCAGCAATGAAGGCATTGATCTGCAGGTCATCAAACTGCAGGAAGCAAAGAAAGGTTTCGTGCTGCTGCCCCGGCGATGGGTGGTCGAGCGCAGCTTTGGCTGGCTCAACCGCTTTCGCCGCCTCGCGCGGGACTATGAGCGATTACCTGAAACTCTTGCCGGTCTTCATTTCGTGGTCTTCGCCATGCTTATGCTCGTGCATGCAGTGCCAGTACTTCAAAGTTCATAACACGGTCTAGCCATCATGCAGCACGTGCTTGCGCTCCTTGAGGGAAGGTGGAAGTGTCGCAAATCGTAAAGTCGTGAAGTCTACGCGGTAGCGCTCGACGAAACCTGATAAATCTGTGGCCTCGCCAGCACTGCCCAAATGGTCCTGGCCAGCTTATTGGCGACGGCTGCAACCGCCACGTTAAAAGGCCTACGCTTGAGCAAGCCGTCAATCCAGGCCGAACGTTTGCCCTGAATGATCACCGAGCGGGCACCGTGCATCAGTAGCGTGCGCAAATAGGTGTCGCCCCGCTTGCTCAGGCCCATCTGCCGGACCCGTCCGCCAGTTCCGGTCTGCCGTGGCACGAGACCCAGCCACGCGGCGAACTCACGACCGGATTTGAACGTGCGTGGATCGCCAACCGCCGCAACTGTTGCCGTAGCGGTCAGAAACCCTACGCCAGGAATGTCGGCGACCTTCTGACAGTCCGGGTTATCACGAAACAGGATAGCAAGACGTCGCTCCAGAACGGCGATTTGCCGATCAGTGTCTTGTGCACGCGCCCATTGCTCCCTCAGGCTGTCGATGAGCATGGCCGGCAAACGTTCAGCGGCGCGTGCCAGCGCGGCGGGCATTGCTTTGCCAAACGCCCGATAACTCTCAGGCAGCACTTCTCCGAACTCATACAGCAGGCCGCGCAACGCATTGGTTTGCATAATGCGGAACTTCATCAATTGCGCACGCACCCGATGTATTGCCAGGACTGTTTGCTGGGCTTCGCTTTTGATGGCGACGAACCGCGCCTCCGGCTGCTGGGCGGCAGTGCAGATTGCTCGTGCATCCGCCGCCTCAGTCTTGTTTCGCAACACAAAGGGCCGCACCGATCGGGCCGATATGAGCTTCACCTCATGACCAAGGGCCTGAAGTCGTCTCGCCCAGTCATGGGCACTGCCACACGCTTCCATGACAACAATCGAAGGTGCGCGCCTGGCGAAGAACTCAAGTACTTGGGCACGCTTGAGTTTGAACCGTTCGATCTGGCCGCTCCGGGGATCGAGCGCATGAAGTTGGAATACCTGCTTGCCAATGTCCATCCCAATGATCGTGAGCTTCATTTCGATTCTCCTCAGAGTATGGTGACTAGCGTTCTCACTTTTGCACATATGGATGGTCGAGCCTTATCGATTTTGCTTTGCCATCTCACAACCCGTTTCCGGGGGGAGGCGTCCATACCATCTGCAAAAGTCCTGGCGTTGACAGGCAGGTGAACTATCCTGGGTAGCAGGGATGTTCTTGAGAGAGTCGATGACGCAACTCGGTCTTGGTCTGGATTTGACGACAAAGCGAACGCGCAC
>BBSL01000319.1 GCA_001319865.1 Burkholderia sp. E7m39
CCCTAAATAACGTCCACGTCCTGCTTCATGGGGTGGAGGAATTTAAGCGCCCATAAGTGGAGGAGTTTGAACTGCCCGTCCGGGAATATCTGGAGCGATACTTTTCACCGACACAGGTGGCCCGGCGTCAAACGGCTCTATCCCGGTCAATCCGACTTGAACGTCTCTCACGAAACGATCTACCACGCCATCTATGCCGCGCCGCGTGGCGCATTGCGGCGCGAACTGGTCAGCCTGCTGCGGCAGGGCCGTGGCGCGCGCAAGCCACGCACGCGCGGATAGGACCGACGCGGCAAACTGGTGGACATGGTGAGCATCCATGTGCGCCCGCCTGAAGCCAATGACCGCCTCATCCCCTGACACTGGTAGGGCGACCTGATCAAGGGGGCGGGCAACCGTTCGGCGGTGGGGACGCTAATCGATCGCAGCACGCTGTTCCTGATGCTGGTGAAGATCGAAGGCAATCCGAGAGCCCGATTACCTGAACCTCGAGGAGAGTGATCAGGCTGTTCAGATCAAACTGAGAGACGGAGGATGCAGGGCGTGTTGCCAAGATTCCAGTCCTTCGGTTGCGTTCGTTCACTTCGTTGAACAGCTCGCATGGGAAGAAAGTCGCAGCGTATCCGGTTCAAACGAGGAGCGAATCATGCGTTCATCGGCATATACCGTATGTGTCGTGAACTGTCTCGCATACGTCCGCCTCGAGGCAACCGGACCGTCAATCGAAGTGGTCAGAAATTATACTGAACATATAGCTGCTCGAACTCAATGCCAGGATTTGGCTCCTTGATGCTCGCGTTAGATAGGTGCTGGAAGCGAAAACCGGCAGCATACTGCTGGCGGCTCCCAAAGCTTGCACCCACGCCGACCATGTCTGCGAACTGAAAGGCACTGGACATCGTATAGTGGCTGCTAATTGAGGGGTGTGAAAGCAGTCGGACGCCGACTCCAGCCTCAACGAAAGGGCGAATCGCGCCACTACTTTTGATGAAACGGAAGACGGGCGTCACGCCAAACTCGAAAACATTGTCATGCGCATCCGCCTTGCTCGAGTGCCAGTAAGCAACATGCCCTTCCAAGACTGCCGCGAAGTGCCAGCCACCGATCTCCCACCATGACAACTGTGGATCCCACACACCACCGAGGTCTACCTTACTCTCGTGGACATCATGACTGTTTGCGATGCCGCCCGCGACCTGTACTCCAAACTGATCCGCACGAGCAAGTCCTGGTGCGGCGAGTGAGAGCGCCATCAAGGAGGCGGCTCCAATAAATGAACGAGACGTTAAGCCGGAGAAGCCACGAACAATTGCATGCCCGAGAAGTCCTTTCAGTTTTTTCACTTGTGTTCGATTTTGTAATAGGTTGACCTTACGCGGAACCCAACGGGATAGGGACCGCGCATCGACGTAACGTAGCTGTTTTACGGCTGACTGTCGGGAATAAGTTTACCCATGTTCGAGACGTCCCGGAGCGCTGACGCGGCTATACGTGCGTATAGAAAAGTCACCGGTAAGCGAATTCCCTGAGCCGATCGGGAGAGCGATTTCGTTCGCCGCACCGCATAAAGCGCAACCGAGAATCGATCGCGATTGGCTTGGCCTGAAAAGTCTTTGATGTCAGCAGCGATGCACGGTGATCGGCCTTGCGATGCGGGGGCCGCGAGGTCCAGCTGATATATGATTTCGAGTATGCGACGGTGAGGGCCGCCTTTGATCCTAGCCCCGATCAGAAGAGCGCACCGTTACCCCGGTGTCGTGCCTTTCTTGTCGGTGAACGAGCGCTGACATGCGGCCGCGGATCGGTACCCGGCTGAGTCAGGCGCGGCTTACATGCTTATCACCGGCGCCTTGATCTCATTGCCGGCCCTGCTCATGCGAATGTTGGTGAGCAGGTCGATGGCGGATCGCTCGAGCTTGTCCTGAACGGACCGCGTGAAAGTGGTGCGTGACTTGCCGGACACGTCAGCCAGATGACAGCTTCCACGGCCGCGCTGGATAGGTGAACACGACGGAAATGGCGGGCATCAGTCGTGAATGACCAGCATGCGCGAGCAGGCTTGCGGCGCCCGCACGGATTCACTGGCCGCGCGCAGCGTGAGTGTGAACAGCGCTGAAGAAAGGGCGTAGCTGGCTGGCGATGGTGATCGCGTTTGCAGCAGATGGCTTAGCCAGTCGACTTGCGACGACATACGACCTCCGGCCCCTGCGACGCTCTAGCATCGTATGTTGGTAGCACACCTGTTGACCCGCGACGCTGCAGTGTGTGCCGCCAAATCAGGCCCGGTGTACCGCAAACCATCAACCTGACGCTGTGACCGCAAGGACGGCGAGGCGGCGAGCGAGCCTTGAAGTCGCCCGCCCGAGAGTTATCAGGTGAATTGTTTTCGATATTGAACAAACCCCGAACGATCAACGATGCGGTCGTAAAGCTGCATCGCGTTATCGTTGGATTCGTGCGTCAACCAATGCACACGGGCTGCGCCGTTGCGTCTCGCATCGTCGAAAACATGCTCCATCAGCGCTCGGCCGACGCCGCGACCGCGCGCATTGTCGGCAACGAATAGGTCTTGAAGATAGCAATAGTTGCCGGTCGTCCAGGTCGATCGGTGGTAGATCAAATGCACCAGCCCTAGCGCTTGTTCTCCTGCGATGGCAAGCGCTGCATACATCGGTTCTGCCGGATCCAAGAAGTGTGACCAGGTCTGGAGGGTAACGGGCTCCCTGATATCCACTTCGTAAAATCGCTGATAGCCCTTCCACAGCGGAAGCCAGATATGAAAATCGGCGCTTGCGACGGCTCGGACCTCGATTGGTTGCATGGAATGCTCCTCAAATAAGAACGCTGGGGATGATGAGACGCGGAATGTATTCATGCACTTGCCATCATCCGCGGGGATCAACAGCCGCTGTAAGCACCTTATCCTCTCGGCCCTTCGTTATGCAGCCGTCACTTGCAGTCCGCGCTGTACCGCCGGCCGGGAGAGACCATCGTCGAGCCAGCGCTGGACGTTCTTGAACCGGTCGAACCCGACGAGTTCGCGTGCCTCATAAAAGCCGATCAGGTTGCGCACCCAGCCGAGCAGCGAGATGTCTGCAATGCTATATCCGTAGTCCATTACCCATGGACGAGTCGCCAGCCGTTCGTCAAGAACGCCGAGCAGACGTGCTGACTCGGTAGCGTAGCGATCGCGCGGGCGCTTGTCCTCGTATGCCTTGCCGGCGAATTTGTTGAAGAAGCCAACCTGGCCGAACATCGGCCCCACACCACCGATCTGCCACATCAGCCACTGGATTGTTTCGTAGCGCGCGTTAGGATCGGTCGAGAGGAACCGTCCGGTCTTGTCGGCGAGATAAATAAGGATTGCACCCGATTCGAACAATGCGAGTGGACGTCCGCTTGGCCCATTGGGGTCGAAGATCGCCGGAATCTTGCCATTAGGGTTGAGCGCCAGAAAAGCCGAATCCTGGTTCTCGTTTGCGAGAATGTCGATGCGGTGCGGCTCATAGAGGAGACCCGTCTCCTCCAGCATGATCCCGACTTTCACGCCGTTGGGTGTTGGAAGGGAAAAGAGCTGGAGCCTATCTCGATGCTTCGCCGGCCATCGCTGGAAAACTGAATGATTGAGTGTCACTTTTTCTCCTGGACTCGGTCGCGGATGTACGGAAAGTCCGGGCACCTTCCCTCGGCTCTTCCCTCTGGGTTCCCGGGCTGCGGCGTTATGCGCACATCACACGGAGCCTCCAGGGCTCCGCGAGACGGATCATGCAACCGAGTACGGTCTCAGATCGAGCCAGCCGGTGTAACGGCGGGGAAGTCTTTCTCGGGGTCGAACACGTTGTTGAAGAAGTTCGTGAGGGAATACATGGCGACTAGCGCCACGATCTCCATGACATTCGCATCCGTGTACCCGGCATCACGGACGGCTTTCAGATCTGCGTCAGTAACCCGGCCGCGTGTCTCGATGACTTTGCGCGCGAACTGGACGGCGGCGTCCCGCTTCGGATCGCTCGCGCGGCCCTTCCGGGCGAGTACGACTTCTTCCGGCGGCAGCTGGGCCATATGCTTCGCCGTAAAGCTGTGGACTGACAGACAGTAGTTGCAGCCATTCACCTCAGAGACAGCCAGACCGATGCTGTCGCGCGTCTTCACGTCGAGCGCCTTACTCAAGGAACCAAGCAGGGTCGCCCACGCGTTGAACGCGATGGGGCTTTGTGCGAAGGATGCCATCATGGTCGGAGTGAATCCGATGTTTTTCGTGAAAGCATCGAGTATAGGTTTCGACTCAGCAGGCACCTGTTCCGGCGATAGGGCAATAGTTCTCGGCATTTTAGTACTCCTTAAGTAATTAACTATAATACTTGAGGGAAGCCCGTGTAGGAGCTGTCCGTCGGCTTACTTCGTGCCCAAGGCAGGGTCGAAGCTTTGGCCTTCAAGTGGGAAGTGGTGTGCGATTGCCTCTCACTTGTCGGCTGGTTAATCTGTCGCTGTCGCCGCGGTCACCGTTGCGGCGACTCACTTATACCAGGTCCAAAACATCGGCCACGGGCCGGCGCGGCTTCTGTGCCCAGTTTCCCGCACGCTCTGTACCTACTGTCAACAACATGACCGGCACTTCATCGTCGGCCAAACCGAACTCACGGTGCACGGCTTCGGCATCGAAACCGATCATCGGCGTAGACCCCAGTCCGAGCGAGCGGGCCGCATAGATCATCGCTGCTGCGCCAAAGGTGCCACTGCGCACTGCCTCGTCTCGCTGGCGCTGGGGGTACTCCTTATACAGGCCGCGCGCTGGTATTTCCCATTCCTGCACCATCTCCGCCGGCATGACGCCAGCTTCCACCAGAGGAGCCAGTCGATCAGGTATGACGCTCGAATCGGCCAGCTGGCCGCAGATGATGAAGGTAACGGCGGCATCGGTGATCGTGGGCTGGTTCCAGGCGATCGGACTGAGCTTGGCCTTGGCTTCGGATGTGCGGACGGCGATGAAGCGCCAGTTCTGCAAGTGAAAAGACGTGGGCGCCGAGGTGCCGATACGCACCAGTTCGCGAATCTGGTCGTCGCTCAAGGTGGCGGCGGGGTCATAGTACTTGGCGGCGCTACGGCTCAGGATACATTCGATGACGGCATTGGTCTTGACGCTTGCGTTGGTCATGCTGACTCCTATGGTTAAAGCGACAGGTTCGACTATAAGATTGCTTTCGTTCTCTGCAGAGCTGCTGTAATTCAAGACGCTGTAGGCGTCCGGCTCGATTGAGCTGGTCCATTGAAGCCGTCGAAGGCGATCCAGACGTTGTGAACGCATTCGGGACTTTGGTGCCGGCAACGTTGCTGACTCGCACAAAGCTATCAGCGGTTGCGCCAATTGCGGATTCAATGACTGGAACAGGGAAACGGCTCATCGTGGGAACGCTTTCATCAGGTGGTTAAGAGCCTCTACTGTAAGTTCACTGGACATAGATTTCGAGGCCGTATTTACTCAATGAAATGCTAGAAAGGATCAGATTGACGAGGCGATCCATTCCTCAATGCTGTTTCAGCTCAGTACCATGCAGTCGTCTCATTCGAATCCCAGTGCATGAAGACGAGTGCGTTTTTGCAAGGACGGCTACGGGCGACATTGTCTGCGACAGCCTTGCGAGACCGTCATCCGGACCGTGGGGCATTAGCGCCCGCCGCGCGCCTGACTGCGCCATTGCCCCGGCGTCATGCCCATCTTGTCGGTGAACGCGCGCCGAAATGCCGCCACGGATCGGTACCCGACTGACTCAGCGACAGCTTCCGTGCTCATCGCCGGCTTCTTGAGCTCATTGGCGGCCCGGCTCATGCGGATGTCGGTGAGCATTTCGGTGGCCGAGCGTCCGAGTTTGTCCAGAAACTGCCGCATGAAGGTGGCGCGTGACATTCCGCACAAGTCGGCCAGATCAGGTATGTCCCAGGGCCGCGCCGGGTCGGTGAAAATCGCGGAAATGGCCGGCGCGAGCCGTGGATGACCAGCAAGCGCGAGTAGGCCTACGGGGGCATGCTCGGATTCACTCGCCGCGCGCAGCGTAAGCGTGAACAGCGCTGAAGAAAGGGCATTAAGGATGGCGAGGCCGCCCGGCTTGTCTGAGGCGGATTCTTCTCGCATCAGAGCTACGAGACTGGCCAAGTGGCTCGACGCGGACGCGGGCTCTCGTTTGGACGGTCCGGCCGCCGCCCGTACCACCAGATTTGTGGGGAGGTAATCTCGAATTAGCCGATCATGGGGCGGTCCGATCAAAAATCGGCCGCAAAGCATGTCCAGATGCTCGCCATCCCCCTCGTTCTGGCTGAGCGTCCAGCCTGCAGAACTTTGTTGATTGTGGGTAGGACCTGGTGCATGCCCGCTACCATCGTGAAGCACGTGGGCTGACCCGCGAGTCACCAGCACGATGTCTCCGCCCATCAGTTCCCTGGTAGTTCCTGCCTCCGGATCCTCAATAGTGGCCCGGCCTTTCAGGACGACATGATAAGGAATTTCATGGGCCGCAGATTTACCCCAGGCCACCTGCCAGGGCGAGCCATAGGCACAGCGTACGTCGAGCTGGCCCGCGATGGTGATCATTTGCAAGAGATGGCTTAGCCAGTCGACTTGAGACATATGACCTCAAAAATTGAAACGCCCTACAGTGACCGGCAATAGGCGCTGACCAGGGGCGACGAGACGCTTGCTGCAAGCTCCACGAGCTTGGCGGGATTTGTATCTGACCAGACTGTCTGGCGTTGAACCTGCCAAACTGCTCGCGCAGATACAACAGACCCATTCGAAGAACCCTGCGATGGGTTCGCTGCCAGGACGAAATAGAACGGGATTGTGTCTGGATGCGAGAGCCCAAGGCAAGGCGTTCGCCAAATGATGGCATCGCACGGCAATGAAAAGTGAGCAGTTAATTTCATCGGTCGACGATAAACTGCCGCCTCGAGGAGATCTGCTTGCTTTGTTTTATTAACGGCGGAAGTCGTAGATCCACGAAGCTAGTTCATCGCCCCTGACAGGTTCGCTATGCATCCTCTGACACAAGTCCTTGCGAGAAGAAGCGTTGCTGTCCATCTTCATCAAGCTGACTAAGAACTTCAGTCGTTCGCTCGTTGATCAGCATCTCAATCGTGCCGGTAATCGTTCGGTCGTAATGAAATGCAAGACGTTCTAGACTTCGCTTTGTAGCAATAGATACGAGGCAACTGATACGTTCATGTTTTCCTCCAACGCCAAGCCGCCTCTCCCGATACTGTCGTTGTCGTTCTGAATTTGAAAGTGCCATGGATGGTTTCCCCGGTTTTTACCAATAATCGTTTGGCGACCCACTGTCTACATCGCCGTCCGCGGAATCCCTTTGACGGCCTGCTGCAGTTCGAGAACGTATCCCCTGAATCGATTATTCGGTGCACTCCGCACATGCCGAATCCTCCATCGACCAAGCGTAGTCATATACGCAGGACGAACTCGATCAACGGCAGGTCAAGTCAGTCTCGTGGCCTTTTCCGCAATCGCCTGGTCGACGATTGCATAAAACAGCTCCAAGACGAACCCGCGTCTTAGGTTCGATTTAACTTTGAATACTCCACCAGCGCAACGCAATCAAAGTCTATTTTTGAAATACCTACGTATAGATTCGCTAACGGCGAGGTAATCGATGTTTGTTCTCATTGCGTGTGACGTGAGGTCTGACCGCGCCGTACTACCGAGGCCGGCCGTTATATAGTTTTATATCGCACTGACGTCCGGATGAGCTTCATGCGCCAGACAAAACGACCCGTTGCCCCTTGGACCGATGACTCGATCACATACTGCATAGGACGAGGGGGCGTCAGTACCTTTTATCGACCTTGATCCTCTCCGAAAATGCGAGGGCGGTGACGGGGATGCGGTCTCGGAAGGTAACGGAGAGACGCCGTCGATTACAAGCGTCTCTCGGTCCTCCCGCTCGGTGTTCGATAGCGACGGCATCAGCCTGTCGCTGACAATACAGAGTCGGGCGTGCGACGAAAGCTGATGGCCAGGCGGTTATAGGCGTTCATCAGGCCAATCGCCATTGTTAGGTCCGCAAGTTCTTTCTCGCTGAACACTCGGGCGACGGCGGCGAAGTCATCGTCTGGCACATGGGTCTCGGCTACCAAGGTTACTGACTCTGCCCATGCCAGCGCCGCTTTCTCACGATCAGTGAACATCGGTTTCGCCTCACGCCACGCTTGCACGAGGGCTAGCTTCGCTGGCGTAACGTTCTTTTTGATCAGGTCGCGGGTATGTATGTCCAAGCAGTAGGCGCAGCCATTGATCTGGCTCACGCGCAGGTAGACGAGGTCAACAAGAACGTCCTCAAGGCCCGACTCGAGAATGTAACCATAAACGCCGCCAAACGCTTTGACACCACCCGGCGAAGTTTTTATGTAGTCCAATCTCACTTTCGCTCTTCTACTTGACGTTGGTGGTCAGTTGCTTATCATCCGAATCAACAACGAAAACCGCAAGTAGCTTCGCGGGCTTTGTCTTGCTCGCATTGCGGCTCACTGCATGGAGGGAGCCAGGCTCCTCGAAGAAGCTCTCGCCCGCCTTGTAGACGTGCTCGGGCTCGTCGTTCACCTTGCTGACCACGATGCCCGAAACGACGTATGCGTAAATGAATGCCGACTTGGCATGTGTGTGAGGGTTTGAGGCGCCGCCGGGGGGGTAGACAACTTCCACGGCCGTGAGGGATTTACCGGAAACATTCGGTAGGGCCCTTGAGAAATTCGGTTTGACCGTTTCGCTAACATCGTGAGCCGCGGCGGCACCGGCGAAGCCTAAACCCATCGCGACGACAAAAGAGGGAAGAATGCTATGAACTTTCATGATCAGCTCCTTGAACGCTAGAATCATGAGCTGTTACAGGTTCACTGAAAAGAACCAAGAATGTAAATTTTTATTGGGCCATGGGCTATGACTACTCTGAATCTGACGCTTGACCGTGCATCCAAAATCTCGCTGTCAGACCAGATTCGGCTGGGCATCATTGGTGCGATCGAGAATGGGATACTCATTCCCGGCGCCCGGCTGCCGTCGTGGGTGGACCTCGCTACGCAGCTCGGAGTGGCACGCGGCACAGTCCGGACAGCGTATGAGCGGCTGACCGATGCGCAGTTGGTCGTTTCATCTCGCGCGGGCGGGACCAGAGTCTCCAGCCATAAGGGCGTCGCGCGACATTCCGCGGGCCCCGCTCGGTCCATCGAGACGAATCAATCATCTGCGTTATACCAACACTTCCTGCCCGGATCTGCCATCTTTCAGAATAGGGTACCAGCGTCGGACTGTTTCCCTCATATCTTGTTTGCTCGGCTCAGAGCTCGTGCGGCGCGTGACGAGGTCGAAGCGCTTCCGTCTTATCCGGACCCTCGCGGCGAACATGAACTGCGGCGAGAAATCGCGGCCCATCTTGCTCTCTCGCGCGGCATCGAATGTTTGCCCTCGCAAATCTTCGTCTCGGGAGGGTTTACAGGGGCGCTTGGTGTTGCACTCCGAGTGATACAACCGGAAGGCCGAAAGGCATGGGTCGAGAACCCAGGATTGCTCCCCAGTCGCATGGCTTTGGAGCTTTCGCGGCTTGAGACTGTCCCTGTTCCCGTAGACGAAGAAGGGCTCGACGTCGCTTACGGCGAACGGCGTGCACCGGACGCCGGGATCGCTCTCGTGACGCCCGGACAGCAGGCGCCTTTAGGGCCTGACATTGTCGCTTGCCCGACGCGTTCGACTCCTCGAATGGGCAAGGAAGGCCGATGCCTGGATTATTGAAGACGATTACCTCGGTGAACTGCAACTGAGACGGTGTGCGGCGCCCGCTCTTGCGTCGCTGGACCTAGCGGGCCGGGTGATTCATATAGGCTCTTTCAGTAAGACTATAAGCCCGACACTCCGGCTCGGGTTCGTCGTTGCGCCAGTTTCCCTCGTGTCGCGGTTCGAAGAAGTCGTGGCCTGTCTCGCAACCGCTCCGGGTCCGGCCGGTCATTTGGCGACCGCGGAATTCATGCGAGATGGGCACTATATGCGACACTTGCGCCGGATGAAGCGAATCTATGCGAGCCGAAGCAACGCGGTCCTGGCGTCGCTGGAAGCAAAAGGGTTGGAGGTCTATCCATCCGGACTTGCAGTCGTGCTCAGGCTCGCCGATGGCGTGGACGATAAGAGGATCGTCCGGGAGGCATATCCCTACGGGCTCGCGCCGGGGCCTTTATCACGATGGTATTGCTCCGAGGACACACAGCGATCGGGACTCGTCCTCGGCGTAGCGACTGCGATTGAACGACAACTTCCGAATGCGTGTGATCGCTTGCAACAGCTTATCCGGAAGTTCTCATAGAGGCGCCGCTTGCCGAAAGGCTTTCTTTCCCTATGATGCACGAGCATACGTCATCGCCTGCTGATGCAAGCGCGTAAATGTCGGGCACAAAACCGCACCGGCTTCCTGTGGCCGACGCGCGGCTAATGACCGGCGCTCAAGCCGCCGTCGACGTGCAGGATCTCGCCTGTGACAAATGATGCAGAATCAAGATATTGAATTGCGTTAGCGATATCGCTCATGTCGCCCATGCGTCCCAATGGATGCAAGCCGCCCAGTGCCTGTTGCATCTCAGGTGCATGCATCGGCGACTTGATAATTCCGGGCGCGACGGCGTTCACGCGAATCCCTTTCCTCGCGTACTCGATTGCCAGCGACTTCGTAGCAGCGTTAAGACCCCCCTTGGTCAAGGCCGCGAGAACCGAATACACACCGGTGCGCGGAGCGTCAATTACGCTTGCTGTAACGCTAACCACGTGACCGCTCGAGTATTTTTCCATTTCCGCGATGGCGAGCTTCGTGATGTGATAGAAGCCTGACAAATTTACATTCACTACCGCTGCGTAATCTTCGAGGGTGTTTTCCGTGAATGGTTTGCCGATGTAGATGCCTGCGTTGTTCACCAATGTGTCGATCCGGCCAAAACGCGCGATTGTTTTGGAAATCACGCGTTGCGCGGTTACCGGGTCACCGATATCACCGGCGATGGTCATAACGTTTGGGTCGTCCGACGGCTTGATTGAACGTGCAGTCGCGACAATGCGGTAGTCGAGCCTCCGAAACATCATGACGACTTCGTGGCCTATGCCTTGTGAGGCGCCGGTTACGACGACAACTTTCTGTGATGTACTGGTCATCGTGTCCTCAGTAACTTTATGGCGGGGCTGTAACAGCAGCCGGGCTTCCAGCCCCGCCTACGCCAGACGTAGATGCGATTTGGATTTCGCCCACACCCCAACTGCCTTGTTTGCTGACGGGGGCCGCAGAAGACGGCGCATCGTCCGATTGACGCTTTGGCGTAGCGCCCGCAACAGTTGAAACTGTTAGGAAATCCTTTGGATTTCCGTTGCGAGCTCAGAGGTTTTCAGATCAATCCAGCGGGTGTAACAGCAGGAAAGTCTTTTTCGGGGTTGAAAACGTTGTTGAAGAAATTCGTCAGGGAGTACATGGCGACCAGCGCGACAATTTCCATGACGTTCGCATCCGTGTAGCCTGCGTCGCGGACGGCTTCTAGATCGGCGTCAGTAACCAGGCCGCGTGTCTCGATGACCTTCCGCGCGAACTGGACCGCGGCGTCACGCTGCGGGTCAGTCGCATGGCCTTTGCGGGCAAGAATGATTTCTTCGGGTGACAGCTTCGCCATATGCTGGGCCGTGAAACTGTGAACCGTCAGGCAGTAGTTGCAGGCGTTCACCTCCGAGACAGCCAGGCCGATGCTGTCGCGCGTCTTCACGTCGAGGGCCTTGCTCAAGGAACCGAGCAGTGTCGCCCACGCGTTGAAAGCTATGGGACTCTTAGCGAAGGTCGCCATCATCGTCGGGGTGAATCCGATGTTCTTTGTGAACGCATCGAGTGTCGGCTTTGAATCGGCCGGTACTTGTTCCGGCTTTAGAGCAGTAGTTCTCGGCATCTTGGTCTTCCTTCAATCACTTGTTCAATTTATACGAGATACAGCACATCGGTCACGGGCCGGCGCGGCTTCTGTGCCCAGTTTCCGGGACGCTCTGCACCCACGGCCAACAGCATGACGGGCAGTTCGTCCTCGGCCAAACCGAACTCACGGTGCACGGCTTCGGCATCGAAACCGATCATCGGCGTAGACCCCAGTCCGAGCGAGCGGGCCGCATAGATCATCGCTGCTGCGCCAAAAGTGCCACTGCGTACTGCCTCGTCTCGCTGCCGTTGGGGGCACTCCTTATACAGGCCGCGCGCCGGGATCTCCCATTCCTGCACCATCTCTGCCGGCATGACGCCGGCTTCCACCAGGGGAGCCAGGCGATCAGGTACGACGCTCGAATCGGCAAGCTGGCCACAGATGATGAAGGTAACGGCGGCATCGGTGATCGCGGGCTGGTTCCAGGCGATCGGACTGAGCTTGGCTTTGGCTTCGGGTGTGCGGACGGCGATGAAGCGCCAGTTCTGCAAGTGAAAGGACGTGGGCGCTGAAGTGCCGATACGCACCAGTTCGCGAATCTGTTCGTCGCTCAAGGTGGCGGCGGGGTCATAGTACTTCGCGGCGCTACGGCTCAGGATACATTTGATGACGGCATTGGTCATGGTGGGTCCATTGGTTATATGTTGAGGGACAAGAGTACTTCCCGTAGTAGTGGCATTTGATTAGCTTTCGCCGTGGTTTCCTCCTATGCTTCTGGTGATGTTTCTATGGATGACCCGGTTGCCACCGGTCCTGCTTCGCAAGCTCCGCGCGCGGGAGCATACTGACGCACCTCTGTGCTGCATTTGACGTGGACTTGCCAAGCGGCCGCCCCAAGCAGCGCGCCGCGGTCTATTGCAATGTCGTACCGGACTGGTTCGCGGCATCGCGCTGGAGTTGCTCAAGAACACACATCGCATCATCGGCCGCTTCGAGTGGAACAAAGATGTGATCGTGATAGGTTGCGGCTACTACGTTGCAGCTGATCCCGACAGCGCCTAGTGCGCCGGAGAACAAAGCCGTTAGCCCTGCGGAAGTCAGGTCCGAGCGAAGCAGCAAAGTTATCCACGCTGCGCGAAACGTAATCTCCAAATTGAATCGCTCCGCCACGCTCAGCTCCACAAATACGGTTAGTCCTTCTTGTTCCCGAAAAGTCCCGATAATTGCGCTACCCGGAATGCCCTCAGGAGCTCGTTCGCCCAAAGCAAGACTTACAAATGCGACGCGCTCCTGATTGAGGATTGGAGACATAGATGCGATGATTGTGGTCAGATTCGTAGTACTCTCGTGCATGTTCTGATTTCCCAAAAAAACCAAATCGCACGATGAGTAGCGGTCTGGCTGATAGCCGTGAAGCGTTGGCCAAACATAGGGCCAGCAAGCGGGATTGCCACTAGATGGCTTAGGAGCGCACTTGTGGCTCGATCGGATGCTGAAGCTTGTACAGAAGGTGCGCTGTCAGGAAACTGACCGACTGGAATCTGGAGCCTGTCGACATTGTTCGACGTAGTGGCATATCCGATGAGTGTACAAAGAGCAAGCGGATTGTTGGCTCATACCTGAGGATATGAAGCCGATACCTCGGTGGCCTTGCTGGAATCTTCGGCGTGCGTAAAACTGTCACGATCCAGATCATGACGGCCACGCCGGATTCACTGTTAGGGATGGTGACCGGCTCAAGAGATGATCGATCCGTGGCACGTTGTTGCGTGGCACAGCATTGAGAGTCACCGTGGGGCTTCGGCTATGAGTCCGTGGACAGCTTCCACTAGCTCTCCGTTGCGGCCGGTCTCAGGGGCGAAAGTCCATTAACCAGGTGCTCTATGAATGTAGACGCGGAATTCCCGTTCGACCCGGAACCCAAAGCTTCAAGAAATGCTACGAATGAACAGTCGTCTAGCTGGACGAACAACCTTTCCGATACGGCCTCAGAGCCCGCTGTCCCCGCGCACGGTGTTTCCGCAAATTATGGTCGCTACATTTCGAATGCACCGTCGAATCATGTACCGGGCACATCCCGAAATACGGCCGAGGGACGCTCTGCGAATTATGGCTATTACCTTAACCGCAATCGGGCGCACGAGGAATTGCACGGAGCGGGAGAGGCCGCACTCAAGCAGCGTCGCCCACAGATGTTTCCCCGACTCGGCGATTCGGACGTCGAACGTGTACGTAAGTTTGGTACGGTGGAGTCTTGGAAAGGGGGCGACACCATGTTCCGCGCCGGCGAACCGGGACTCGGGATAAGAATTATATTGCGTGGCAATGTGTTGCTTACCAGGCGAGATGGACTGGGGCAATCGCAATTTATGGCTGAGCTAGGCGAAGGACAATTCGTTGGGGAGACAGCGCAGCTGACGGGAAAGCCACATCTTGTAGATGGATTCGCGGTCAACGATGTCTGCGCGATTCTGATATCACCGGCGCAGGTGCGAACGCTGTTGATTGAAGAAGCACAGCTTGGGGAGATCATCATGCGCGCACTCATACTGCGTCGCGCAGAGCTGGTCCAGGAGGGAAGCGGACCGGTACTCATCGGGCCTGCGACAGACACCAAGACATTGGCGCTCGAGGGGTTTTTTCGGCGGGTGAATCATCCCTACCGGGTGGTCGACACCGAGAGTGATGCGGATACTGTCAGCGTCCTTTCAAAGCTTCCGGATTGGCGCGAATCAACGCCAATTGTCGTGCTCCCCGACGGAGGCATACTGCGTTGCCCTGACGAGGCTACCTTGGCTGAAAGGCTGGGGCTTTTACCAGAATTGACTTCGACGAAGATTTTCGACGTCGCAATAGTGGGGGCGGGGCCAGCCGGATTGGCAGCTGCAGTGTATGCGGCATCAGAAGGTTTGTCCGTCATAGTATTCGACTCGCGCGGTGCTGGGGGGCAGGCTGCGGCCAGCGCACGTATCGAGAACTATCTGGGCTTTCCCTCTGGAATTTCAGGGCAGGCATTGGCTTACCGGGCATTCATGCAGGCAGTAAAGTTCGGTGCGGAGGTTTCGATTCCATCAGAAATCTTGAAGCTGGAGTGCGCGAAGTCGCCGCTCGCAGTGCATCTCACCGGCGGTCGTTCGGTCCATGCACACTCAGTCGTGATTGCCAGCGGGGCCTCGTATCGTCGTCCAGACATCCGTGGTCTGGATTTGGAGACCGCGAAAGGCGTCTATTATTGGGCCTCATCGGTCGAGGCGAAGCTTTGTCAGGGGGCGGAAATTGTACTTGTCGGAGGTGGGAATTCAGCCGGACAGGCAATCGTGTACCTCTCGAACTATGCTAGCCATGTCCACGTACTCGTGAGGCGCGAAGGACTTGAAGAAAGTATGTCTCGATATCTGATCGATCGCGTAATGGCGTTACGCAATGTGACGATCCACACGCGAGTGACAATCGAATCAGCGTCCACCGATGAAGACGGACTCTCCGGCCTGGCGGTGAAGGCGGACGGGCGTGCTGCGTCCATTGCGACCAGACATCTCTTTCTATTTACCGGTGCGGATCCAAATACCAAGTGGCTTCGCGATTGCGAAGTAAAAGTTGACGACAGAGGATTTGTTTTAACGAAGGCTGCAGCGTCGTCCGATCCTAGTGGTTGCCTCACATTTCAGACCAATGTGCCTGGTGTATTCGCGATAGGTGACGTGCGTTCTGCGTCTATCAAGCGAGTCTCGGCCGCAGTGGGAGAGGGTGCAGCGGTCGTGTCGGAAATTCATGCGATGCTGGACATATCACGCAGAGCTATCTTATAGGTGGGGACGAACTCAAACCCCTCGTCGCAGAGAATCTCGTGTTGCATCGATTCAAGTCGAACCGGCGTTTACGTCGACCATAGGTGTGGTGGAATACACAGCGCCATGCGGCTGAAACGTGCATGCTGCCGCGGCGGGCGCGATTGCCCGTCGCGGACTCAAGTGGACCCGAAGGCGATGCGGCCGGCCTGCAGCGATTCGCCCCGGGGTCGACTGCCCGTATGACGAGATCCGCCGTCCGCAGCGGCACATCGGTCGGCAACGCCGCGCAAACAATCCGGCAACTACCATGCCGACGGCAGTGCGAAGAAGGCCTGCCGTAATTAGAGGTGCTCTCACTTCGGCAGCTGCGGGCCTAACGACGACTCACGGAGATGCGTCGTTACGAGGCGGACGTGGGCAAGCAGGCGCATGGGCGTGACACCAACTTTCTGCTCAGCAAGCCCTGGGTATGGCGCGATGACGGTGTCTCGCCGAAAGCCTTGCAAGGACGCTACGGACGCAGTGTCAGTGTATGCGCGCCTGGGCACCTCATAAGCGAGCCGACCCGCAAGGCTGAACGAGCCGGTGGGCAGCGTCAGATCATTGATGTGCGCCAGTTGAAAACCGGCCAGTACGACCATTCAACTGACACGTTTAAGAAGAAGCCGCTGAGCCAGCGGCAACACGTATTCGGCGGTGATAGGGGGGTCGCGTGCAGCGCGACCTCTGGTCATTACGCCGTTGAGCTACCAGCGAGGAAAAGCGAAGGCTTTTCCGGCGCGTGGCAGCGATTCACTGAATGCTGCTCCCCGTGAACGGGAAGTTTCATGCTGGATGTAACGGGGGCACAACGCATTGGCTCTTGAAGAACTGCATTGCTCAGACCGGCAGCAGCACCCGCTGCTGTTGCACCTCAACAAGCCACCAGATTAGCCGCTCTGACTGCCCGCTAAGTTGGGGTGCAGGCTGGCACTGCCAGCCGTTTGCGGTTTAATGTTTCTCGCCAGAAACGCGCTGTCGGACAATCTGCGTCCGGTTTGGATCCCGATTTGCAGCGGCGTTCATGCTCGGAAATTTTCAAGCTAGTTGTCGCCTCAACGAATAAATATCAGGCGGCCTTTCTCTCCTGGTTGCGGCGTTGTGGT
>BBSL01000320.1 GCA_001319865.1 Burkholderia sp. E7m39
GATGGCCTCGTCGATCAGTGCCTTCAATGTCGCGCGCTGTTCGGCACAAGTCATTCGTCCTCGTCCCCGAACAGCGCCTGATACTTTTTTGAGAGCACCAGCAACGCGGCCGCTTCCGCCAGCGCCTTGTCCTTACGCTTGAGTTCGCGCTGCAATTGCGCATTGGCCTGTTTAAGATCGCGCACTTCCGGCGCGTTGGCGCGTGGGCTCGCGGTGTCGCCAGAGCAGAACTGCGCACGCCACTGGGCCAGATGATGGACAAACAGGCCCCGTTCGCGACACCACGCGTTCAGTGCTTCCTCATCCAGTCCATGGCTCTGTTGCAAGGCCAGCAGGCGCTCTTCCAGAGACCAGTCTTGCGGGCGCCGTGCATCGCTCGGGCCCGGATTGCGGCTTGCGGCGTTTGACACCCGGATCCACTTCCTCAAGGTTAATACATTCATGTTCAGCTCGGCGGCAACCGCTCCTACGGAGCGGTTGCCGCGCTGCAGGGCCTTCGCCAGCGCCTGCTGTCTGAATTCTACAGAATACGTCTGCTTCGTCTTCAACCTGTACCTCTGAGTTCTCTTCAAATGATGAAAATTCAGAGGCGACAACTAGTGTGACGCCGGGGGTGCTGGACGGGCGGTGTCCGCATATGCGCGGCTAGTGCCTACGCTATTTCTTCAGATAGACACCAGAATTGTTTTAGACCAACCGGCATTGGCCTATCGGGGCTAGCGAGACATTGCTGCCGCGTCAGGGACGCCGCTTGGTGCCAATTGAATCGATTTCATAAGAAGGCAGGCAGACGCCGCGAGTAGAACAAGGTCCTTAAGCAGGAATTGCCCCATATCACCTGATAGCCACGGGAAGCCGCCCAAGGGAGCGGCGGTTACGCCAGGGGTGCTAAACATAAACGTCAAGGTGACGATATAAGTCGCACATGACATCGCAGCGCCAAGGGCGGAAAAGATCGGGACAAATGCGCCAAGGATCAGGGCGGCAGCCGTCAACAGTTCCAGCACGCCGACCACATCGCTCGCACCTTGGACGCCGAATAAGGTGTTAAGCCAACCCATGATCGGACTATGTACGATAAACGAAGAGATGCCATGAGCCTCGTAACTAGTGAACTTCATGCACCCGAACCAGAGAAATATGACCACTAACGCCCAACGAAGGAACCCGAGTGGCCAGACCGAGGTGTCATACTTTTCGGCGACGTGTACGTTCTTAAGCATATTTTCCGCTCCATTAGATTGGGTTTGAGAATTTGACCGAAGGAGCCAAAGCCTTATGGTTCTGTTGTAATCCAGGTGTGCTTCGGTAAGTCGGCCTCTGGCGAGACGATCCCGCATACTGAACGTCATCCCGATGCCGATATCGATCCTTGGCTGGTTAAACGTCGATTGCTCGGTGAGTATCAGATAGAAAAATGATATCCCCCCGCTTCGCGATTAACAAACATACCTGAGTATCATTTAATGTCCAGAGGGACTGCAGGAGACGATCCGAGCATGAAGAGCAGTCATCGTATTAAAAGAATGACTCACCTTATCGATTCTCGTGTGGAAGGAGGGAACGCATAGCCGCGGGAAACAGGGCAACAAAACGATTTTTACTGCGGCGCAAAAAAGAGCATGCCGGTGCGAGACGCCCGTTATTCCCGCATCAGATGAGTGGCGTGGGTGATCGCGCCGCCTGCGCGAATTGCCGCTGCCACCACCGCAGTTTCAGCCAGCTGGGCGCTAGTTGCACCGGCGTCCCGTGCGGCAGTTGTGTGGAGCTCAATACAATACGGACACTGT
Organism: Burkholderia sp. E7m39; assembly: GCA_001319865.1. Taxonomy (GTDB): domain Bacteria; phylum Pseudomonadota; class Gammaproteobacteria; order Burkholderiales; family Burkholderiaceae; genus Paraburkholderia; species Paraburkholderia bengalensis. The sequence goes on from BBSL01000320.1 coordinate 1,791, forward strand.
GTCGTTAGTGCGACAGCAACCGCAATCAATTGCTTCGCCTGAACGGACAGAGCGCCTTCCTCAAAGGCGGCTTTATCAAACGCCCAGAATGCCGCCATTCCTGCGCATGCATGTTCTTCAAGCTTTTGAAGACGGTTCAGATTTGACATTTCCAACATGTTCATCTCCTGGCGCAACTAAGCAGCGTCTGTCAAGCCTACGGGCTTTCGACGATTGATCATATATCGAGAAGACGCGATTGAGCGTCGCGTCTACTGGTGCTGTTCCCCTCAACGAGATCATATGACCATGTGCGGCTACCTACAAACATACGTCGGTATATCGGAAATATATCGAACGTGCGCTTGTTCACATGTACCGCCCCATTGAAGCGGGGAAAGTCGTTCAATCGAACTGGTTCGATGGCGGGAGATGCGATGTCAGGTATCAGCGACGTCACGGTCAGCGCGGTGCTATGACGTAACGATAATGTAATAAAACGACCCAGCTTCAAATAGTGCCAGTGAAAAGCCTCTACCATTTTAGAACGCATCGAATAAAATGGATGCTTCGTCTCGAAGAACCATGCGGTAGACGAGGCCGCAATTGATATCTGGCAAGCCAACATGAACGAAACTGCCATGCTCGATACGACTCTGGTCCGGACGGATCGGATTGAACAGTACCGAAAGTGGAACGGCGAGAGAGACCCCTTCTGGGGGCGACGACGCGTCGTGCATCGCGACGTGACACCGCGCAGAGTTGTCCACTGGCGCGTTAAAGGCGTGGCTCACAGCCGCGGGTAGCGCGACAGTGTCTAGGGGCGGAACAGGGTCCAACTAGTGACTTGTCAAGCACATTCGTGCGTTATCTCGCCCCGTAAGTGGCCGGGACGAGGACGATCAACCGGTCGGTTGATGGACGTGCGGGTCTATATCCTTTGGTTGCATACCATATGAACTACATTCAGACGTCCGAGGCAAAGAGCCTGCAGTCGGACTCGAGTGAAAATTTTATTGACGGCGCTACGTTTGCGAGCACCGGCGCATTCGCATTCTGGGTACGTCGCCTTCAGAATTGTGTCCTTTTTCGTGATGGGGAGGGCGCCCTCCAAGCTGAACAAAAAGCGAAGGGATTGCTCAGCGCCACCCAATCACACGTCGAGGCCGCGGACGTCTCTTATTACGGCGCGCTCTGTCGAGCGGCGGCGTTCTCAGGGGCGACGGAAGAGAGGGTGCGTGAAGTGCACCTTCGCGCGCTAAAAGAGCACAATCATTACATGGAGTTGCTGGCGCAGTCATATCCGGATAGTTTTGCTGATCGCGCGGCATTGGTCGCAGCAGAGCTGGCGAGGGTACAGAATCGGACAAGTGATGCGCAAACGTTATATGAAAAGGCGATCGAGCTTAGCCGCAAGCAAGGGTTCGTTCGAAACGAGGCGGTCGCACTCGAGGCCGCGGCGAGTTTTTACTCAGAACAGAAACTTTCGGTTGTCGCCGAGACATTACTGAGAGACGCCCGCAATTCCTACCTTCATGGGGGCGCAGAAAGGAAGGCACAAGAGATCGAATTTCGGCTGACGCGGACTATCCATCGTGGCCTGAACAAACCTGCGAACGAGACGTGGACGGAGCACCTGTATACCAGAGCGATAATCGCGGCGTCTCATGCGCTTTCTAGCGAAATCGTACTCTCCAGACTCCTCGAAGTCCTAATCGGAAACGTGCTTGCGCATGCTGGCGCGGAGAGGTGCGCAGTAGCGCTTCACCGGAAAGGGGAATTCCGGATAGAAGCCGAAGCACGAACATCTTTGGACGGTATCGTGCATGTCATCGAATCGCGTAAGCTACGGGATGTTGATCTCCCTCTCGCGATATTCATGCGCGTCGCAAGGACTCGACGGAGAGTGCTGCTCGGTGACGCGTTCCGCTGTGCTGATTTTGCAGAGGACCCTTACGTTGGCCAACGAAGGCTGCGGTCGGTGCTGTGCTTGCCCTTGCTGAAACAATCCGAGCTTGTCGGGATACTATATGTCGAGAACAATCTCATCCGGGGCGCATTCTGCGAGGAAATGACGACACTGCTTGAAGTGTTTGCATCACAAGCCGCAATCTCGCTCGAAAACGCACGACTGTACGCAGAGACTCAGGAGAGCAACGCACTGCGCGAAGCTGCCGAACAAGCGCTCCGGGAATCGAGGGAGGAACTCGCGCGGGTGGCGAGCCTTACGACGATGGGGCAGCTAGTCGCGTCTGTTACCCACGAAGTTAGCCAACCACTAGTATCTATAGCAACGAGTGCCGGCGCGGCTTTGAGATTTCTGAGACTCGACGAGCCCGACTTCTCCGAAGTCGAAGAGGCGTTGCAGAGGATTCAAACCGACAGTATTCGTGCGCATGACGTCGTGCGCAGCCTGCGAGCTCTGGTCAAACGATCTGCTCCCTCCTTTTCAGCGTTCGACATGCACGATGCAGTCGTCGAAGTGTTGCTGGTCACGAGGGCTCAGCTCGAAAAGCACGCTATTCGAGTTGAGACGAACATCGTCCCCGGTGCGAGTCTCGTTTGGGGCGACAAGATCCAGATACAGCAGGTCGTCCTCAATCTTGTAGTCAATGCGATAGAAGCTATGCAGGAGATCACCGATCGCGAACGTCGCCTGCTGCTCGGGAGTTCAACCGTCGATGGGCTCGTGAGACTTGTAATCGAGGACACTGGAGTGGGCATCGAGGAGGGTTCCGCTGATTACATCTTTGCTCCATTTGTCACAACGAAGCCGCATGGCATGGGCATGGGCCTGACGATATGTCGTTCGATAGTGGAGGCGCATGTAGGGCGCCTTGCGGTCGAACCGTCGACTCCCCACGGAACGCGGTTTGAATTAGCGCTGCCGGAAGCCGGAGCGTGGGCTTCCACCGCTAACTTAATGGTGCACAAACCTGCTCACGTAGATTCGGGGCGTGGAGGTAACGGTGGTCCCTCTTGAGAGGCACGATGTCGCCACCGCAGCCGGTGATGCCTGTCGCTCAGCATGGGCACGTCGCCAAGCGGCCATACGCGAACCTCCGTTTTTCGTTGCAGCCAAGCCGGGTAGATCCGGAACGCTGATTTTACATCAACGCCGCGCCGATCTCTTCAGGGTGGGGTCTTGGAGCCGGATTTCGGCGCATTCGCTTTGTTCAAGTACTCTTGATGAAAGCAAAACCTGCGAACGTCGCGCGCTAACGTCTATAGGCCTCACCGGCTCGCGCTGGCCAATTTGAAGGATTCGTCATTGTCGATGACCGAATTGGGATTTTGCGCGACGTCAATCCGCGCGCAACGGAGAACAACACAAAACGCCTGCCCGACATGCCACTTCGCGATTCGTCGGTTATATTTCGGCAACCTAGAGCATTGCCGCGATGAAAGGACGCATACCCGCACATCACAAATCACGGGCCTTGGCAATCAGTCGCGCTTCGATAGAAACTGACGGTCAGTCTCGATACCGAGAATCTCCCCTATGCGGACGAACTCTGCCAGCGTGCGGCTCGCCATTTTTTTCATGGCATGAGCACGGTGTGTTTTTATGGTGATTTCACTTAGGTTCATTTCGGCAGCGATCTGTTTGTTCATGAGCCCAGCGACGACATAGCCCATCACCGCGCGTTCTTTGGCGTTCATTGAATCGTAACGATAGCGCAAGTCTGCCATCGAGCGTTCGTTTGACAGACGCTCGGCATCGTGGCGCAATGCTGATGCGACGGCATCCAGAATATCCTGGTCTCGAAACGGCTTAGCCAGAAAGTCCAATGCCCCAGCCTTCATGGCTTGAACGGTCATCGGAATATCGCCGTGCCCGCTGATGAAAATGATGGAAGTTGATAGTCCCATTTTTAAGAGCTGCTGTTGAAGCTCCAACCCGCTCTCGTGGGGCAGCCTTACGTCGAGGATGAGACAACTAGGTAACTCCGGCCTGGAAAATAACAGGAATTCAGCCGCGGAGCCGAACGTCTCAGCGCGAAGACCCACTGAACGGAAAAGGGCGCTCAAAGAGCGCCTCGTCGGCTCGTCATCGTCCACGACATATACGATCGACTCGTGCTCGGACTCTGTTCTGCCTGCATGCGTTCGTTGGGGCGAATGGGAACGGGCGAACATGATTTCTTCCTTTGAATCATAGTTGACGGTAGCAGACCGTTGCCGATGCCGGGGATGGACTCTTCTCTGGCAAAGGAGTATTACATGACATCGTAACCCTTGCTACCTTTGGGCCTCGATAACCCATGGGACGGACCGTGAAGGGATGGATTTCTGACAATTGCGTCACACTGTCGCACCTTTGCCCTGGCAGCAGTGCGGTTGATTGGCTAGCTCGCCGACCGGCTCACTGCAGAGGCACTTATAATGGGGCAATATCCGAACCAGCATTGCCTTCCGCAGAAAAATACTAGAGGATAGTTTGAATGGCGCGCCCGAGAGAATTCGATGAGGCAGCCGCGCTTGACGCGGCAGTGGAGCATTTTTGGCTGCATGGCTACAAGTCGACGTCTATTCGTGAATTGGCGTCCGCGATGGGTATTACGGGCGCCAGTCTCTACAACGCGTTCGGCGATAAGCGCGCCCTTTTCAAGATCGCGCTCGCACGCTACATCGAGACAGGTATCGAAGGTCGCGTTATTCGCGAACGCCAGTCTACCGTACATGCGATAGACGAATTTTTTAAAGATATCGTCAACTATTCCATAAAAGACAAGAGCCGAAGAGGCTGCCTACTGGTGAATTCAGCCCTTGAGCTCAGCGACGAAGACGCAGAACTAAAAGGAGTCTTGTCAGATGTTTTTGTTGAGATAGAAGCGTTTTTCAGGCGAGCTATTGCAGATGGCCAGGAGCAAGGCGAAGTGTCGACTGGGCTCCCTGCAGCTGACCTAGCCCGCCTTCTATTAGGCGCTTTACTTGGGATCCGCGTACTGGCCCGCGTTCGCCCCAACCGTGCTCTTCTAGACGGTATTGCCCGTTCGGCGCTCCTCGTTTTGAAGCGATGACCCGTTCTCTTCTGACGCTGTTCGTGAGCGTCCGGGGGGGCAGCTAATGATTGCTTTGATCTGTTAACTTCCAACGATTGCTGTTAACCTCGTCATCGTTTCGGTGACGAGGAGGCCATGGCCAAACTACTCGATGATGAGTTGTGGGCACTCATTGAACCCTCGCTGCCCCCACCCAAACCTCGCCGCTCACGGTATCCCGGACGCAGACCACTGGATGACCGAGCCATGCTCACCGGCATCCTGTTCATCTTTCAGACGGGCCTGCGCGGGGACCTGCTGCCACGCGAGATGAGCTGCGGCAGCGGCATGAGTTGCTGGCGCCGTCTCCGAGACTGGCAGGCTGTTGGCGTCTGGGACCGGCTAGACGAAGTGCGGCTCGCGAAGCTGCGCGAGTCAGACCGAATTGACTGGTCCCGTGTCGTCGTCGACTCCTCCTCGATCCGCGCGGTGGTGCAGGTCAAAAACGGGACCGAATCCCAACGACCGCGCGCGACCTGGTTCAAAGCACCACCTCATTACCGAAGCGCAGGGCATCCCGCTCGCGGTAATCCTCACCGGCGCCAACCGTCACGATGTGCCCAGCTACACGCGCTGGTGGATGCGATCCCGCCCATTGCCGGAAAGCGCGGGCGGCCGCTTTCGAAGCCCCGCATCGTTCAGGGCGATCGGGGCTACGAACACGACAAATACCGCCGTCCGCTGCACGCAGCCGGCATCGCTACCGAAATTGCCCGACGTGGCGAGCCTCATGGCAGCGGCCTTGGCAAAACCGGCTGGGTCGTCGAGCGAACCATTTCGTGGGTTCACAACTTCCGGCGATTGCGCATCCGCTTCGAACGCCTTGCCTTCATCCACGAAGCCTTCATGAAACTCGCTGCAGCATCATCTGTTGGCGAAAGCTGAAGAACTCATTTTGCTAACGCCTCGAAGTTACCTGGCGTGCTTTCAGGGGGCACCCCGCTATACCATCGTCATAAGCGTTACCGTCTGAAACTCGGCGCTCGAGGACCATAAGCCCCGCATTTGAATTTGTCAGGATCGCCCCGGTCTCCAAACAACGGAATTTATATTGCCATTGAAAGTTCAGGTCAACCCTATTGTTACAGCGTAACGATGGCTAGTCATTCTTCTGCAGCGATACATCCGTAACGGGAAGAGGCCAGAGCTTGCTTTCGAATGTATCTTTCAACAATCTTCAAGAGATGCATGGGCGAGACGGCTTTCGACTTCCGTCGCAAGCATCATTGCCGACGCGTTGATTGGTCGTGGCTTCGAGATAGGCTTGTATATGCTATCCCCGGTGTTGATTACGATGCCGCTGAGAGAACAAACCCCCGGTCTCGTCGCGTCAAAACGACGCCAGAGTTGGAAACTGTAGCTGCATCGTGTTGGGTCGTGCCAAGATACTATGACGGTGCATTGGGAGGCCCGCTCAAGGATGTTTACCGTCGCGTGGCGCAAATGCGTTTCGTCCGATATTGAGGTTCTCGTCGTTGGCGTCAGGTCTGTCGCTAGAACTCTTTGCAACGACTGAGAACCCGATTGAGCGAGCGATTGCACGATGCTCTTCCATGGTGCGACTTTGGCCGTTGTAGCCGATGCTTCCATTTCTAGTCTCCGGGTACTTCGGGGTTTGGCGGCGAATATAGTGAGATGGCGGTGGAGTTCGAGCGCCAATCCGTGTAGTAGGACCCTCGATCGCACAGGTGGTGGTTGATATGGACATCTTTCAACCGCAGACCTTCTGTGCCGGACGAGGGCGGCACCGATGTAAAAATGGTACGCGGCGCTTATGGGCTAAACAAACATGCATCGGTATAGAAGTTCTACGCCAAAGGATATCAAGCGATGTGTTTGGACCGCAGACGGTTGACTGATTCGGGTTTGCAGCAGTAACCCTTCAATCTGCACAAACCGGATTACGACGTATGAAAGACGTTGTTACATGAGATATCAAGAGGAGATATCTCACGCGACTGTTATCGATTGGCGAGACTGCGGCAGACCTGGGCGTCGCAGTTGGCATATTGCGGCGCTGGCATCGGCAAGGGCTGATGCTGCCGTTCGGCCGGACTGTCGGTGGACATCGAGGGTACCAGCGTGAGGCGGTACAGACAGCCCCCGGCGCGGAGACGGTTGCTTCGGGAAAGGCGGTCCGGTATGCGCGCGCGTTCGCTCGCACGACCAGGCTGCACAGCTCAAAACGCAGGTCGGAAAACTCGAAAGGTACTGCGCCGACGCCGGCATCACGGATATCGACGTCGTCACTGATCTGGAAGCGGTCTGAACTATCGCAAGAAGGGGCCGCAACGACTACTGGGTGACATTGTTCGTGGCAGCGTCACACGCCTGGTGCTGAGCGCGAAAGAGTCGGAACCATTCACTTCCGAAACGGCGAGTGCGATACGATCGCGCATAGCTGCATCGAGCGTTCTCTCCAGTGGACCCTTGAACGCCGCTAACGCGTGCGGGATCTCGGCCATCATCTCAAAAATGTTCGGAACGAAACCAAAAAGCTTCTCGAAGCTGTCGGAGGTGGCCTGCGACTCGGCCTTGATTTGCGTGGGGGATGAACTAACACTATCGACCATGTTTTCTCCATTCAAACTCGTTGTTTTGATCAGAGGGGATCCTATCCTGCTCAACGTGCATGAATAACCCAACTCATATGATATTTGCTGTCTCGAAAACTGAGAGGACGATGACGAAGAACGCTTGGCTCTCTTGATCCTTTCGAGCATGAATTCGGCCACCAATCGCCCTTTTTAATGGTATTTGCACGTTTTAGTTGAGATGTTATAAAATTTGATTCGTTGATGCGTGAACGGAGTCTTGATTCTCGCGACGCGAGCTGCCGACCATAAGTCTCTCTTTATCACCATTCAATGCGTTTCGCAGCCTCGGGACGCAAAATTCGATGAATCTTCGGATCTTGATTGGCTGCATCTTATGGCCAGCATGCACGACGCTGACCGGCATCGGTTCCGGCTCGAAATCTCTAAGGACAAGTGTTAGCACACCAGCTTCGACTGCATGGGCAATCTGATAGCAAAGAACATGCGTTACGCCGACACCAGCGATGGCAGCGTCGATTGCAGCTTCAGCTGTGTTTACGGAGAGCCGAGGACGAATGCCGACCTGTCGATCTGGCTGCTGACCTTGATTAGAAGCGAAGGTCCACGTTGCCCCCGACGCCAGTGCCTCAAAGCTTACGCAGGAATGTTCTGCCAGATCTTCCGGACTCTTGGGCTTACCGGCGCCGGCGAAGTAGGCGGGGCTTCCGCAGAACACTCGACATACCGTACCGACGTGCGTTGCTACGAGCGAGCTGTCTGGCAAATGACCGATACGCAGTGCAATGTCGATCCTGTCGTCAATCAAGTGCAGACTCCGATCCGATAGGATGAGCTTGACGCGAATTTCCGGGAAGGCGGCGAGGAAATCGTTAACGACTGGCAAGAGATGAAGGCGGCCGAAGACGATGGGCGCTGTGACGACCATGTCGCCGCAAGGGGTTGAGTATTCACCCGACGCGTTCCGTTCAGCGTCGCCGACCTGATCGAGGATAGTCCTGCAGGCGTTCAGATATGCTTCGCCAGCCTCCGTTAGCGTCAGCTTCCGTGTTGAGCGAACGAGCAATCGTGCGTTCAGATGCTGTTCAAGCTCTGCAACCTTGCGGCTTACGGTCGGTAAGGGAGTGGCGAGTTTGCGGGCTGCGGCAGAGAAGCTGCCGAGGTCCGCCGCGGTAACGAAGAACGACATTGCCTCGAAGCGATCCATCTATCCTCTCATTGTTTGAGATAAAACATATCAAAAATACAGGATTATCAAAGAGAGCGCGCTATTAGCATTCCTTTCAATTAGTAATGGGTGGTCAACAGGAGAAATAGATGCCCAGAGTCACGATTCCAGATCGCGATGACGCGCCCACGGAGTCGCGGGAAATGTTGAATGCCGTCGCCCGACACCCGCGGTTCGTGCCGGCGCTCTTCCGGGCTGCCTCCATAAGCCCTGACGCCCTCAGAGGGTTGACACAACTCAGCGGGGCAGTATCCAGAGCATTTGACGCGCGAAGCCTCGCGCGCATCGCATTGGCGGTATCTCAGGTCAATGAATGCATATATTGCCTGTCCCTCCACACGTATCTTGGCATGAACTTCGGGAAACTGAGTCCGCACGAAATGTTGCGCAACCGGTGGGGTAAGTCCATCGACGCAAAATCGACGGCGCTAGGAATGTTCGTCCGGAGATTGGTGGAGACGCGAGGAAATGTCGTGGACAGCGAGTTACAAATGATTCGTGATGCTGGATTTGGTGACGCTCAAATCATCGAGATTGTTGCGGCGAGTGCGTATTGCATCTTCACAAACCTGATCAACAACGTGTTTGACACGAAGGTTGACTTTCCCGAAGTAGATGTTGATGCAAACGCAGCGTGACGCATCTCGTCAGAGAGGTGAATCTAACACTCTGATATGCCCACGCCTAAGAGTGGCTAGGACGATGTCTGCAAATACCAGCAAGTGTCTAGAACGCACGATCCTCCAAGTGCTGGGTGGGCGGACCGGAGATAGTCGTTTCTGTGAGCCGGTTACCAGAGCGGGCTGTGTCCGCTCAGATCGTTCGACATCGTTCATGACGTTCGATGTTCGACGCCGCGACGATAGGAAGACGCCTTGGTAATAAGGTTTGCGGGTCTTTATGTGCCTCGGGAGCTGGGATGCGGGTGCTTGGGCGAAGGAGGTTCGGTCGGTGCAGTTAGACTTGAAGGTCGATGGGCAATGGTCAGCGCGCCCACAGCGAGTCGGCCAACTCAATCGGTATGTTAAATAAAAGTTTGCGGTAAGGATTTCGGATGGCTGCAAAGAGACGGTTTGATGAGCACGCAGTTTTCAACGTTGCAATGGAGGTATTGGAGCGCCGAGGGTACAAGGAAGCCACCATGGTAGAGTTGGCGGAGGCGACGGGAGTGCAACGTGGCGCGTTCTACAGCGCTTACGGAAGCAAAGAAGAGTTCTTTCTTAGGGCATTCGACTACCTGGCGGGCAGGTTTTACGAACAGATTACCCATGCTCTCGCGAAGCCTGATAGGCGCGCTCGCCTGCAGTCCTTTTTGGAATTGATTATCCCTGTTGATAGCACTTCGCGTTGTTTTGCCGTCGTCGCGACCCGGTTGACCGCTGAATCGATGGATTCGTCACACAGATTACGGGATTCGTTGGCGGAGTTCTTTATCGAGCTCGAGAACCTGTTATGCGAAGCTCTTAGCGTAGAGGGCGACGGTATGCGATTGTCCATGTCGGCGCATGAAGCGGCAAAGCTTGTTGTTGCAACTACACGTGGGATCGCCGTAATGCGCAACATACACATGAACCGCATGACGGTTACATCCGTTACCAGTGCACTCCTTAACGCCGTGATGTCATCTGCCCCCCAAGACTCGTGACAGTTGACTTTGCTGAACATAAACCTGTCGACACGGGTTTGGGGCGTAGGGTATCCATCGTGGTCCTGCCAACAGCATGGCATTTCAACCGCTAACGGCGGCGCCTTCCATACTCCGACCTCACGTTTTCGATCACCTGCCCATCTCGCCAATACCGGTAAGCAAACCTTTAACCGGGAATATGTTCGGTCGTGCGGGGGCCTCCTTCAGGGCGGCCTGTCGGTTCCACTTCTGCCGCGACGAGGAGTTCTCACGTTGTGAAATTGCAGTTTTCAGATTCATTGGCTTATCAGAATATTGAGGCGATACTATGATGGACCCGGTGCTGCACCTGGTCGGTGCAATCGGAGGAACAAAATGTCCCGTATCGATATTCCAGGTCATCAAGAAACTGCTGCTTCCAGTCTGCAACCTCTATTTCACTTAGTTAGCAGGCGTTTTGGATTCGTCCCGGATCTGTATCGGGTCCTGTCCATCAGTCCACACTCGTTGGCTGGGTTGATGGAGATGCAGGCCGCGCTTTCACGGACCTTGGATGGGCGTACGCGCGAAAGGATCGCGATAGCTGTGTCCGAAGTTAACGGCTGCGACTATTGTGTTTATGCGTATTCGTACGTCGCACACTATTTCGCTAAGCTCGTCCCGCACGAGATAGCCTTGAACCGTGTCGGACGATCGCTGAACCGCGATGCAGAGTCAGCGATAAAGTTCGCGCGGAAGGTTTCGGTATCGGGAGGAAAAGTGAACGAGGAGGACCTCAACGGCATACGCGATGCAGGGTATTCTGATGCGCAGATTGTGGAGATCATCGCACTGTGCGCGCAGGTATTTTTGACCAACCTTCTAGCCAACGTATTTGACATCAAGCCTGATTTCCCGGAGTTTTCTCGACTGTAGCAGCTGTGCATGAAGACTTAATTGACGCTGGCGTCCAGCGTCCTCCGATAACTAACGACACGTTCCTTGTGTATATCCCTTCTAGCACACAACCGAGCTCAGAGCTCTTCCTCGTCGATTTCGTTGGCTTATATTGAAACTTTGTGCGACGAGTCGACGACTCCGTCTGGTTCAGGTGAAAGAAACCCCATCCTGGTTCCGCACCGAATTGCAGACTGTCCTTGACTGCCACATTGGCAGATTTCATGGCAGAGGAGTCAGAACACAGTCTGCAGCTTCGATCCGCGAGCCTAGAACTCACGATGGGGTGACTGTCGTCGGTTCTCTTGAACGCTATGATGCCTTCTGGAACCGTGTTGTTGCACAGGAAATGTTTATATGCGGCGGGGTCGACGTAGGCGTCCGAATAGCCCATTACCATGCAGTGGTCGACGAGGTTACGAACTGGCTCATCGGTCAAACGAAGATGAATCCACTCGTGGAAGTTGGTTGGTAAGATTAGATCGCCGCAGATCGAATATTCCAGCGTCGCCCTCCGTACTGATGTGGGCTTTATCGATGTAAGCAATAGTTGACGGAGATAAGCGATCCCCGCTAATGCTACGCAGATAGCAAATATTTCCATCATTTCAGCCGGATCGTACATCACACTCCTCACGCTCGCCATGTAACCCAATGTAGTGATTCAACGAAAATACGACGACTTCGTCAATCATCTATCAGGTTGATCACAAGATACCTCAGTATATCCGCGGACATCGTTACTAAACCGGTGACATGAGCGAGGCGGACGAGAGCACCGCGGCGCCTAGGCCACGATAATCAACTATGGCAATTTCGGGTCCGCGGTAGCGACTGGGAAGTCGATAGGCGTGTCGAACACGTTGTTGATGAAATTGGTGAACAGGGATTGAACGCTAAGCGCAATGATCTCGACTAGATTGGCGTCCGTGAACCCGGCTTGTCGCGCGATATCTAGATCTGATTCGGTCACTTTGCCGCGCATTTCCAGTATTTTCTTTGCCAAGCGGACCGCAGCGTCCCGCTTCGGGTCACTGGATGTGCCCATCCGGTTGAGCGCGATCTCCTCTAGGCTAAGATTAGTAGCATTAGCCGCCCAGAAGGTGTACGCAGACAGGCAGTATCGGCAGGAATTTACTTGCGACACAACCAGTGCGATCGCGTCTCTCGTCTGCGAATCTAATGTCTTCGCGAGAGCTCCCTGGAGGCCCGTCCAACCAATTAACGCGTCTGGGCTGAGAGACATGATACTGAACTGGTTCGGAGTAAATCCAAATTGTCTGTTGAACGCGTCAAGCATCGGCTTCGAGGCGAGGGGCATTTCGTTGCACGTCGGGATTGCGATACGGGTCATTTAGTTTATCCGGTTGAAAGCCAACGAGGACGACAAGTGAGATTGTAGCTAACGCTGTTATCGATACAGATGCGTTTTTACGAGATGCGATTCATGACTCGAGAGATGGCTTACCGATCTGACTTTGGCAGGCGTGTTTCCATTTTGACCAGTTCCACGAGCGTGTTCGCTTTCATCTTACGCATGAGCTGCCCCCGATGTACTTTTATGGTTATCTCACTCAGATTCAGCTTTGCCGCGATCTGCTTGTTCATCATTCCGCCTGTGACCATGGACAGGAGCTTTCGCTCATGGGCGGTCAAGGACTCATATCGTTCGCGCAACTCCCGACGGCCGCGTTCGTTTTCGCGCCGTGCACGGTCGTGAATCATCGCAGAACGGACAGCGTCAAGCATGTCCTGATCACGAAAAGGCTTGCTCAGAAAGTTGTGGGCGCCTGACTTCATCGCCTTAACAGTCATCGCAATATCACCGTGTGCGGTCATAAAGACGATTGGTACGTGAACCTGGAGCTTGGCAAGGCGTTCTTGTGCCTCAAGTCCGCCGATCCCCGGCATCCGAATATCGAGGATGAGGCAGCTCGGTAACGCGGCAGCCTTGTCTGCGTTCTTCACCAATAGCTCAATCATTTCCGTGGCTGAGCCAAAGAGCCTTACCTCCACGCCCACGGTTGCTAAAAGATCTGAGACAGATTCTCTGACAGAGATATCGTCATCGATGACATAGACTAAAGGAGACGATTCCATATCCCGATCTTCCGATGAAATAGACATATCTGTCTATTCGTTTTATGATTAAGACCGAACGTAATCCACTGATGTGCCGTCTAAATACGGCAATGTAAAGCGGAATACGGTTTCCTGTTTGCACCGTTCGGCTCGAAGTAGCCCCCCGTGCGCCTCTACGATGGAACGGCACACTTTCAGTCCCATGCCCATACCATTGGGTTTAGTTGTAAATAGTGCGTCGAAAATCTCATCCGCGGAGTATTCGCCGAACCCACACCCATTGTCTTGGACGGTCACCATCGCGAAGGTATCATGCGGGGTGGAGTTCACGATCAGAGACTTTTGCGTCCCGACCACGGGTAGCAAAGCGTCCATAGAATTGCGTATCAGATTTTCCAAAACCTGTTGAATCTGTGTGCGATCACCGAGTACCGGTTTGGCTACAGCGGTTTGCAGGCGTAATCGGATGTTGGCGCGGTCGAGCTCGCCCTGCAGCAGAAACGCGACTTCTCTGATGGCATCGTCGAGGTCCACAGGAACCTTAGTAATACCCGAATTGGACGCTACAGCCCGCAAGCCTCTGAATACGTCAGCAGCCCGACGGGCGTCTCGAGCCACTCGTCGAACGGAATCGCGTGCCCGAGCTGCTTCTGCGGGTGATTTCGATAGCCACCTAAGACAGGCCTCTGCGTTCGTAATGATTCCCGTGAGTGGCTGGTAAACCTCGTGGACAATTGATGCTGCCATCTCGCCCATCGTGGAGAGGCGATGGGCACGCGCGAGTTCCGCGCGCGCCGCTTGTAATGCGTTCTCTGCATTGCGTCGTTCTGTGACGTCAACGGTTATCCCGATGTACTGCAGATCTTCCGTGTCGCCAGTCTGCGGGTGACCTTCCACCTGTACATATTTGATTTCCCCAAAGCCGACCACAATCCTGAATTCGAGTTTGAAAACGCGCCGAGCGGCAATGGCTTTCACGAGTGCGATTCGCACGAGTGGGAGGTCGTCAGGGTGGGTCAGACTTATGAGTTTGGCGCTCTCGATACGTCGCTCACACGGTATTTCATATATCCGAAAAAACTCGGAAGATGCTTCTAACAGGTCTGTACCCGCGCGCCACCTCCAGCTACCCGTTTGACTCATCCTTTGCATGTGGGCTAGCTCTTTTTTGTTTGCACACAGCGCACCTTCGACCTCTTCAATCGTCCTATTCTCAAGAGCGAGGCGTGAACGAAGCCGCAAATTTTCTCGTTTCACTGCGGCTTGCGTTGAGAGGATATTCAGGTGGGAAAGCAGGGCTAGATCGAGCGGTAGGGTATCGCGGTGTGTGTCGAGACAGAGCATCTCCTTACTCTCGCCACTACTGTGCAGGGGCACACATAGCACGGGGCTATCAATGCTGTCGGGTTGCGGGTTCACCCAGGCTTGTTCCCGTTCAGAGGAGCTAATTCCGAGGAACACCGGCATATAGGTCAGCGAGACCGTATGGCAAACGTTCCTGAACAGTCCCTCGCACTCGACGGGTCGCCTACCATGGCTGACAAGGATTTCGTCATTGTGCGAGCGCCGTGCCTCACATTCGACTAGCATCTTCCCCCCGTCGTTTCTGATGAGCCGAGCTCGGTTCACCATCGCCATCGATATGGCGCTTTTCAGGAAAGTCGCCACGACGTCCGTTTCGCTGGTATCACGTGAAAGTTGTTGACAAGCCTGGACCATTTCGAGTAGCTGCGTGCGATGCCCATTACCGATCATGCCTGTTTTAGTATTCAAATTCGGTTTGTGTGTGACGGAGGGCTGATTCTGCCGCTTGCCCGCTTGTAGTGTTGCATGCCGTAGAACTGTTTGGGTCTGCCGGGCTAGCTGATTTCGACGGTCCTCAGTCGGTGAAGCGTCGGACGAACGACCTCTTCGAAGTGCATGCGCTTTGGCCTTAAACGGAAGAGGATGCTCATACTGAGCGATGCTGCGAGGAGCAGGGTTCTGAGCTCGGTCGAGGGTCGAGTTTCGAAAATCTCTCCCTGCAGTTGGCCAGCATACACCGCGCTCTGTCAGATAGTTCTCAATCGCCTCAATTGTTTGCGAGAGGATCGCGAAACAGTCTGTATCGGGCTTTCCTGTTTCGAAACCGGACTTATATGGAAGCCTCGCGTCACTCCTCGCCGGATGAACGCATGTATTAACGTCTCGAGCGAAGAAGTGCTCGATTTTGCGGACCGGAGAACGCTGGGACGGTTCCGCGACTATTGCGCGCCGCAACCTTCGCTCGGCGCTGTGGACGAGTGCGCTGCGGAAC
Organism: Burkholderia sp. E7m39; assembly: GCA_001319865.1. Classification (GTDB taxonomy): domain Bacteria; phylum Pseudomonadota; class Gammaproteobacteria; order Burkholderiales; family Burkholderiaceae; genus Paraburkholderia; species Paraburkholderia bengalensis. The sequence continues at coordinate 17,539 of BBSL01000320.1, forward strand.
AATGGCTGCTTGTCACCGAACGTGTTGTAGCAGCTTCGGCAACTTGCGTCAGCGCGTAGCGCGAACTTGCGTATCGACGCATCCAGGAAGTTGTTTCTGCCAAAATAGCTGATGGCTGCGTCGATAACCTTGAACTCATTGAATTCTCGTGAACATGGCATGATTTGCGCAAGTTAAACTGTTCGGGAACCCGGATCCGGGCCGGCATAAAGATAACCTTGCAGAGAGTGTTCTTTTGCGAGCCTAAGCCGATTGGTTCGGACCTCGTTGTTTCATTTGCGGAACTGTTAATAATCACTATGCGCTGCGGTATCGACTGCTGTGAGCCGTTCGGTATGGTCATTGACCATCCATGCATCACATTGGCCACGTATCTGTTGACAGTTGTGACATGAGCTTCGTATCCCCTCCCACCTGCCTATCAGTTTCCCGCCTCGCAAGGGCACGGTTGATATTAACAAGTTCCGGGTCTGCCGCGACGGCGCATACGTATGCGCCGATATACTTCGGTATGTTTTACTTAGACGTCTTTTCGAAACGTGTCCAAAAAAACATTCCGTTATCGTGTGGATTGTAGAGCGTTGTGCGAGTCAAGTTAGTGTGAATCACGTCGTTACGCGGTAACGAAAATCCCATTCAAGCGGCGAGACTGTTCGCGGACGTTTGGAACGAACGGCGATATTCTTATGCGACTGTTGCGAGTGGCGAGCGCGTGGCGCCTGTTGCAGGAGCGCGCACCCGGTAAGCTCGCCGCAGCGAGGATGCTGATGACGGAAGACCAGCGTTCCGCGTTTGCAGCGAAGTGATGGGGCTTATCTGTCGGCTCTTTCACCTCAAAGAGGTCATGCTGGACTTGGCCACGGACCGCGACGGTTGAGCATCGGGCCGGTCTTTTGAACCTCGGCGGTATGATTCGGACAGCCGGCGCAGCGTTCGCGCGATGGTCGGTGATTCAGCCGAGCATTGCGACCTGGTGTCGTCACCGTCAGAGAGCGACGCAGGTGTAGGGAGGGCACTTGATTGCATCCCCGGTGACGGCATATGGGTGCAATATATGAGGGACGTCTACGGGCAAACTGCCCGTAAGAGGCAAAGAGGGGCATCAGGCGTTCGAGCTGAAGCGGTGCTGGCGGGTGATGTGTCTTCTTCCGGAAGTCGAATCGATGCTTCGAGAACTGATTGCTGAGTACGGTTTGCCGCTGGTTTTTCTGAACGTACTGTTAGAGTCGCTTGGCTTGCCAGTGCCGGCGATGCCGACGCTTTTACTAACCGGCGTAATCACCTCGCTGGTAGGCGGCCATGAGAACGTGTGGTCGATGAGGCTATCCCTGTTTAATGTTGTTCTCGTTGCAACGAGTTCGGCCCTCGTGGGCGACTTGTTGTGGTTTTGGCTGGGGCGACGTTACGGGAGCCGCGTCCTGAGATTCCTATGCAGCATTTCGGTATCGCGCGACAGTTGTGTGAGTAAGAGCAGCGAGCTTTTTGGAAAGTTCGGCGTTCGTGTGCTTGTCGTAACCAAGTTTTTTCCGGGCCTTTCTACGCTCGCGGTGCCGGTGGCTGGTGCGATGGGCGTGTCTCTCATCAATTTTCTCTTTTACGATGCCGTCGGGACTGCGCTTTGGGCGACTGTCGGGGTAGCTCTCGGATCGCTGTTTGCTGATATTGTAGAACCGATTCTTAACGTCCTCGACTGGTTGGGTTTGGGGACAGGGATCATTGCGTCGATTTCTATGGTTATTTACGTATGGATCCGATGGCGACACCGAGTGACCCTGCTCCGGCGTTTGCGCATGCCTAGGGTCGACGCTGTGCAGCTTGATGCGTTGCTGACGCAAGAGCCTCCGCCATGCGTCATCGATGCGCGACGAGGGCTGAGGCGACAGAGCGACCCTGTGCGCATCCCAGGCGCGATCGTGCTTGACCACGGTGCATCGGTAGAGCAGCTGGACGGATTAGACAGGAGCATGAAATTTGTCGTTTACTGCGACTGTCCAAACGAAGTGAGTGCCGCATTACTCGCGGAGCAAATGAAGACGCAAGGGTACAGCCATGTGTTTCCTCTCGCCGGAGGACTTGAAGCATGGCGGGCTGCCGGTTTCGCTCTCGAGCCGCTCTTGCTCGACGAGGCGACGCGAGAGGCAGTGGACAAGATTCATGTCCGATCCGCGTCATGAGAAGTGGGGTTTACAGCAGTAACCGTTGAATCTGCACAAACCTGATCACGACGTTAGAAGCCGTTGCTACATGAGATATCAAGAGGAGATATCTCATGCGACTATTATCGATTGGCTAGACTGCGGCAGAGCTGGGCGTCGCAGTTGGCACATTGCGGCGCTGGCATCGGCAAGGGCTGATACTGCCGCTCGGCCGGCCTGTCGGTGGACATCGACGGTACCAACGTGAGGCGGTACAGACAGCCCTCGGCGCGGAGAAGGTTGCTTCGGGAAAGACGGTCGGGTATGTGCGCGTTTGCTCGCACGACTAGGCTGCACCGCTCAAAACGCAGGCCGCGAGACTCGAAAGGTACTGCGCCGACGCCGGCATCACGGATATCGAGGTCTTCGCCGATCTGGGCAGCGGGCTGAACTATCGGAAGAAGGGACTGCAACGACTGCTGGGTGACATTGTTCGTGGCAGCGCGCACGCTTGGTGCTGGTCACGAAAGACCGGCTACTGTGCTTCGGCAGCGCACCGCTGTTCCGTATCTGCGAGGTCTCTCACGTCGAAGTCGTCGTGCTCGACGAGCGCGCGAGCTCTGACCAGCGCAACGCGCTGCTATCGGACGCACTGATGGCGGCCGTGGCATGGGCGAAAGACGCCCAAGCCCATCGTCGCCGAGGATCTCGACTTTTCCTCGAAGAAGGCGGCAATGGCGCAGCTTGATCCGGAGGGAGCCCGGATGCTCTCGGGGCTGCTCTACGCGAAATACCGGCAACCGCTTGAGGCGAAGTGCTTCCGTGCAGATGTCGAACTCATAAAAATTGATCCAGCCTGTACGTCGACCATCGGTGCGGTGAGATACGCATCGCGACGGGGCTGGCGTGTGCATGCCGCTGCGGCGGGCGTTATCGCCCGCCGTGGGCAGAAGTTGACTGAACGTCTGCCACGCGCCGGTACGGTCATCGGTGTTCCGGTGCGCGGCGGTCATCATGCCCTCGAGCACCTGTAAGGAAAGGCGGTGATTCGCGTGTTTCAGGCTGGCGCGGCGTTCATGCAGCATACAGATGTGTGGTGTGCGAGTGCTGGCTCGCCACACGGCGCGGCTCGCCGCGACCGGGTGCGAAAGGCACTCACGGTGGCCGCGCTCGCGCCGCGCCGCGCACAGGGACGACCGTTTGCCCGGTGAAGACAAACTGCATGAGCAGATTTGTGCAGCTGTAAACTAACGATGGATTCATAGTCTGCGCCTGACGAGTGCCATTGCGCGTCAGAGCCGGGAGATGGCCGCCGCAATGATGACAGAGCAAAGAAATAGCGACAGTGCGCGGCTTGCGGAGATCATCGCTGGGCTCCGAATTCCGGTTGGTAAATACCGTATTCCGGTTGCCATTGGTCGAACCAGATCTTGTCGTTTCGCGCCCCAATACAGTGCAATAACTGCAATGTGGATAGTGACAAACGCCATTAAAACTGAGAACAGTAGCCCGTGCAAAGATACGAGCATATTTGAGGTATCCCCGGAGAAGATGCCGAAAAGCGGTCCTACCCGGGCTACGTCGTTATAGGCATATAGTCCGGTCAATACCTGCATCGACAGTACCAGGATGAGCGCAATCACCATCCATCCACCGGCAGGCGTGTGCCCGACGTACTTCGTAGCAGCGTTGGAAAAGAAGCAACGCGCATAGGCCAACGCGTCCGAGGGACGTACAAGGAACCGCCTAAAACGCGCTGTTTCGCTACCCCAAAAGCCCAACAGAATCCGGAAAATCAGTAGGGTAAGGGTTAATTGCCCGAGACGAACGTGCCACGTCATCCAGTTGTATCGCGATGTCACATACGCCGCGATGACGAGACAGACGATCGACCAGTGAAAAATTCTCACCGACCGGTCCCACACCCGTACAGGAACGCATTCGGTTTCAGGGGAAAGTAGCTCTGATGCCTTATCCAAAATTCACTCTTTTTGGGCAATATAGTCGCAGGAGTTTATGCTGAGAGTGTACGTCGTGCGAGCCGCCTTCCATGTGTATGCAATGCAGATATTTGGTATCGCTGTTTTATACAAAGGTATCGCATTGCATTCAGTACGCGCAATAACCTCTAAACTGCCCCGAGGGAGATTTGACGTCCACCGTCACATTGTGGACACAAAATGCCGGGAGTTTTGGTCGGTGCTTTGGAAGCAAGAGATAGGGTGCTTAGGCGCAATTGCGCGGCGAATATACCGACGGATGCGGTGGCGATACGCAGTGAATATTGTAGCGTTGCGTCTTCATCGCTAACATGCGCTCGGAGTCCCGTTAGAGCGGTAAAAACATGGGCTGCCCAACCTGGGCCGCGCGCACTGGGCTTGCATGATGACCACCGTCAAGCTCGTCTCTCAGGAGGGAGCTGCGCTTGTGTGAGCGGGATCGAGAAGTTCACTAATCGTGATATGGACCGACGAAGAAGGTGTCAAATGACTCTAGAAACTCGCGAAGACATTATAGAGAGAGCGTTGCTGCGCCTTTTAGCGCCGCAACCGGCTACAAAAGTAGCGCATGCTAAAAAGAAAAAATTCCGACATTCAAAAACCATGCTCCGCGAGGAGGGGGGGGGAATTCCGGAGAAAGAACGGCTGCCCGCAAAGATTTCGATAATAGAACGGCTTTCATCCGTCACGCTTAGTATTTGCTGGAGCGATTCGACGACCGGGTATTTCGGCGAACAGGTCTGGAGAATGGGTTTAGCACACGGTCGATCATTCTGCGCGCTGAGTGGGATGCCGATAAAGATCGGCGATTCAGTGTTTCGACCATGGGTGAGCGTAACGCGCGCACCAGCGAACAGTCATCGAATGATCCTCGCGTCATGCGTACGCGTCCCGACGTCACACCGGTGATTTCGGGGCATTGATCAAACTGACAATGCGTTTTCTTTTGCACTAGTTGTGGCACAGCTGGTCAAATTTCTTCCGGCACCGCTGCATAAGCCAGTTAGGAATTCCGAGCGCGGGCTTCCCAGGTCATAAATCACGGAGCGAGCATGCCGGCCACCACTCGTGTGAGCAGCAGTGAGAAACGTCTCCAAAACGTAGCTAGTCGGATCAAGTCCTTCCGTGACGAAGAGGCAGGGTTCATGGCTAGTCTGTTTCACATAGTTCTGCGAAAGGCGCATCGTACGCTTCCGCTATCAGTCGCACTATGGTCAATACTGGAGCTGCCAATCGAGTTGATACTCGCGCAATCATGGCCGGAGCGTTTCGCTTCGGCAGCAGGGCGACTAATTTGGGTCGTGTTGGCGCTTGGGACGATATACAAGATTCGGTTTGTCAAGCGCATATTTCATTTCCTCTGTGCGGTCAGCTCGATCGTTGTTGCGCAGGCGCTGCCGATGGCATATGAATCGTGTTTGCTGGTATTCAGCGTGCTGGTGGTGGATCTCTTTCTTAAAGCAATGGCCCTTTGGATAACGCTGATTGGCCCTCTTGTCGATCCGCATTCTCACTAAACCTGAATGTGCCTAAGCATCGGCGTTCTGCCCGGGTTGGCGCGATGAGATCTTTGCTCTTTTCGAGATCTGATCTGAGTGCCGCACAATAGCTTTTTTGAACCGAGAGTGTGCTTTCCAGGGCCTGCTTCTATTGCGAGCGTTTCAGGTCATTCTTTAATTGGTTGTTGCGAAAAAAAAGCCCGCCGATAGGCGGGCGAATTCCTTTTCAAGTTCGACGACAGGGGATGTTGTCGACATAGTCAGATTATCATCGACGTAGGCGAATGGCGACGGTTCGTTACGCAGTAACAGATCGCTACGTATGGCGGGGTGGGCAGTCCGATGTGACGTTGTTCTGCGGCGTTGACCGGCAAAACGCCACTCAGTTGCTCGTATGTTGCAGCAAGTTGCGGAACCGCAGGCTCCGCGTCAAACATCTTTCTCCGTCGACGGCGCCTTTTTCGACATGCCTCTGGCGTAGATAATGAAGTAATCGGTGCTCGACCGTTGTTGAAAGCGCGTAAGCATGTCTTTGCGATAATCTTTCTTTCTGTCGGTAGGTCTGGTAGGTGGTCCCACGCTGCCTACGTTTTTCGCGTAAAGCGAATAAAAAGGCAGCCAAAGAATGCGGCACTGAACATTCTCGCGGCGGGACGTCGCCATCTTGCAGAAGGAATCCCCGTCCTTTTCGCGCCACGCGCGGCAGCCGAAGGGTGAAGGTGGGGAGGACGTCAATCTTGATGACGCGATGATGATACGCGCCGCACTCAGGGCAGGCCCACTCTCTTATTCCCGGACCTTCCCGGCCTTTCGGGCCAGTGTGCCTGTTACAGCAGCTGCAGGTCTGGGTTGAATACCGTTCATCGACTTCATCGAACCACACGCCGGCGTGATCGCTCTTGTACTGCAGCATGGTCCGGAACAGACTCCAGCCCGCGTCAAGGACGGATTCGCCATTCGTGTCTTCGCGAGCGCTGAGGTGTTCACGTTGCCGATGAAGATGGCGCCGTAGTGCTTCACAAGCGCCGTGGAAAGTTTGTGCAGCTGGTATTCCCGTGAGTTCCGGGTCTTTGCATGGAGCGCACGTCACGCGCCTTCTTGCGGGCGCGTTGCGCTTTCGCGAGCTTCGCTTCGAGCCGGCGGTAGTGCCGGTCGAGCGTCATGACCCGAGCGTTGCTCGTCGCCGAGAAAACCTAGGGGCCGAGATCAATGCCGAGGGACTGCTCGACTTGCCGGTAGCGGGCTTCGGCGTTTTTTTGACCTTGATGGTCACGTCCAGATACCACCGGCCGCGCGCATCCTCGCTGATGTTCCCGGCGCCGAGCTCGTATTTCGACAAACCGTAGCTGTCCCGCAGCGAGCGCGGCGTGCCCGCGAAAAACAGCTGACCGTTCCGGTAGCGGATGGCACTGGCCTTACAGTATCCAGCGGAGCGAGCGCCGCGAGCCACCTGACACGCGCGAGCGCAGTTTCGTCTTGCGCGGCTGCTTGCGGCGTGTGGCATATTCTTCGCCGATGGCCTGGCTGGTCTGCGAGTGCAGGTTCAGTCCCGCCTCGCCCGCGCCTTGGGTGAACGGATGAAAGTCATCAGCTGACAGGAAGCGTCCCTCGCGCTGCAAGACTTTCAGCGACAGTTCGTTGACATAGTTCCACACGAAATTGACCTCGCGCGCGAGCGCGCAACAGCGGTGCGTGTTTATCCTTGAATCTGACGCGCAGGACGCGGGTGGTGAATTCCATGTGCCGATACGGTTGTTTCTCCGTACAGGCACGTCCGGATTCTTCCCTTGAAAATCACGAAAACCTGCTTTGCTGTCGACACCTCGCCTTTCGTCCACGGCCTGAAGGCCGAGGTCTTCACGCCATCCTAGGATAAAGAGCGCTTCATTTCCCATTCGTTTCAGGGCATGAGTGGATAGTACGATTGAAACGCTATGCGGCAGTATATAAGCTCGATACCCACGGGACATTGCAGCTTAAGGCGCGGCGCCATACCATCAATCGCTAGCGTTACATGCTGCCGCGTCGGGCGGTGGATACGGATAGGTCTCGACGGGCAGTAGATTTTCTTGGTTGTTCCAGACTCTCATCCAAGAAAGTCTCCCGAATAGCCAACATCGCCGAACAAGCCAACGAGGAGGTTGCAATGAAGTCGTGTCGCCGTGAGTTCATCGTACGAAGCGCCGTAGGGTTGGTGTCGAGTGCTTTCTTTCCGCTCGTCGCTTATGCAGCGGAGGAACTGTCCGAGACTGATCCGAGCGCAGTCGCACTCGGCTATCGAGTAGATGCGACCAAAGTCGACAAAGCCAAGTTCCCGAGGTACGCCGCCGGCCAGAACTGCGCGAACTGTCAATTCTACCAAGGCAGCGCATCTTCAAAGACTGCTGCCTGCCCACTGTTCACCGGTAAGACCGTCGAAGGGACTGGCTGGTGCAATGGGTACGCGCAAAGAGGGTAACTCACTGCTTTTTCCCGCGCGAATCGCTAGTTCTGCAACAAAATGCGTGATCGTACTTCCGTTATCCGGCGGCATCGAGTCGAATCGAAGGGGCTCTTATCCGCAGGGACGGCGCCTGCCCGAAAGCCTGTCGCCGATACACACCACATCAGGGCGCACGGCCTACCAGGCATATTTCCAGGATCGAGGTCGAAAATGGACGTGACATCAGATGCTCCGCATCGCCCATCATTGCGTGACAAGAAGGTGGTAATTGCGCCCTCTTCGCGCATTACGGTCTGGCAACCGAGGATACCCCCGAAGACGTTGCTTCTTGACGTGCTGTTCGCAGTAACCTTGGTCATCGGGGGAGCGTTCGCGCTGACCAAGTATCACTCGCACATGGATTTTTACGACAGACTGGTGCTCGTATGCGCGATTCCTGCCCTTACCACGGTGGGATGGCGTTGGAAGCCGGCGCGCATGTTAATGGTCTGTATCGCTGGATTATCCCTGTTTGCGATCAATCTGTACGGGATTGACCTGGGTCGAGCTGATCACGCGTTTTTTCTGAAATACCTTCTATCGAGTCAATCCGCAATCCTGTGGATGAGCGCGCTATTTGTCCTCGCAACTCTGTTCTACTGGATCGCGATGTTAGCTCGCTCGACATCGGCGGGTGCTATCGCGTCGAAGCTCACATGGAGCGCCGTTCTGATGGGTTTTGTCGGAATGATGGTGCGCTGGTACGAATCCTATCTGATCGGGCCAGACATTGGCCATATTCCCGTCTCGAACCTGTATGAGGTGTTCGTACTGTTCAACCTTATCACGGCGATCTTCTATCTCTATTACGAGAGACACTACAGCACGCATGCGCTTGGCGCATTCGTACTGTTGGTAATTAGCGCAGCGGTTGCATTTATGATGTGGTATTCAATATCGCGAGATGCCCAACAGATTCAGCCGCTTGTCCCGGCGCTACAAAGTTGGTGGATGAAGATACACGTGCCGGCGAACTTCATTGGATACGGCACCTTCGCTCTATCCGCGATGGTCGCCGTCGCCTACCTGATGAAAGACAAGGGCATCTTGGGTGATCGCCTCCCGGCGCTCGAAGTACTAGACGATGTGATGTACAAGTCAATTTCTGTCGGGTTCACATTTTTTACCATTGCGACAATTCTCGGCGCGCTCTGGGCGGCGGAAGCGTGGGGAGGGTACTGGAGCTGGGACCCCAAGGAGACGTGGGCGCTAATAGTATGGCTGAACTACGCTGCGTGGTTGCATATGCGGCTTCTGAAGGGCCTTCGCGGTAGGCCGGCAGCGTGGTGGGCGTTGACCGGGTTACTGGTCACGACATTCGCATTCATCGGCGTCAATATGTTTCTATCGGGCCTGCATAGCTACGGCAAACTCTGAAAGTGGTGTGCTCCTTCGTGGGGGCTCACGGTCTACCGGTCGCGGTCGCGTTGTGCGTGAAGAGGACATGCGCCGCGGCCTTGAGCGGGTTTCCAGCAGTAACCGTTGAGTCCGCACAAACCTGTTCGTGACTTTTCAAAACGATCTCTTACATGAGATATGAAAGGGAGATATCTCATGCGACTGTTATCGATTGGCGAGACGGCGGCGGAACTGGGCGTAGCGGTGGGCACCCTGCGGCGTTGGCATCGGCAGGGGCGGCTGCTGCCGTTCGGCACGACCATTGGCGAACATCGGCGCTACCAGCGCGATGTGGTGTGCGCTAACTTGGGCGCCGCACCGACTGCCACCGGTAAGACCGTCTGCTACGCCCCCGTATCCTCGTACGCTTGCGCGTGCCAAAGCAGATGCCGGGTACATTCGACTCGAGCCACTGTTCGACACGCGTGACCCTTGCCCTGAGCTGCATCAGCCCTATACCGCTCTGGTGCACGCTACCGCGCAGCTTCGCTTCGCGCGGCGGCTTCAGGCGCAGCCGGTCCGCCGCTATCTCGTCGAGTTTCGCTTGGGGGTCGAAAGCTGACGCAGCAAGCTGCGGATGCCTCGGTGAGATCTTTACGCTCGTCCCTGAGCACTTCGCGCGTGCTGTCGATGAGGCTCTGCAACTCGATAGCCCGCGCGTTGAACAAGCGCGCTGAAATTCCGTGCTCCCGGCAGAACGCGGTCTTGTGCGAATTCCCCTTGCCGCCTTCTGCTGCGATGCGCGCGTAGAGCTTACGCCCGCCGTAAAGAGCCGCCATCGCATCGGGCGTGTATGCGTCGTGCGATGACGCGCCCAGCCGGGTCTGGGTGATCGACTGCATCAGGCGACCAGCGCCCGCAGGTTCTTCCGACTGCGCGCACCGTACAGGCGGGACGAGAAGACTGTCAGGATTTCAACAAGGTCTTCGGTAAGCTGCTGCTCGCGGCTGGCATCCGGAACGGCATCCAGAATAACGACCTCGACGCGGAAGAATTCGCAGATGCGAACGAGCAGTTCACTTCCAAAGACGCAGCAGCTGGTCTTTCGTCACCGGCACAAGCGGGGCGACGCGCCCACGAAGGATTTCGTGCAGAGTCCCTGCAGGCCCTTCTTACTGTAGTTCAGACCGCTACCTAGGTCGGAACTGACTTCGATATCTGCGAAGGCTGCTTCGACACAGTGCTTCTGCAACCGGGAGGCCTGAGTTTCTAGCTGCTCAGCCTGGTCGCGGGATGAAACGCGCCACCTTTTTGAACACGATGGTCAGGTTTAGTCAGACTCAAGGGTTACTGCTAGAAACCCGCCACGAGCATAGCTACGTGTGCGCCGGTAGACGCTGATCATCGTGCCGCTGCAAGGAAGGACGGAGATTCAAGTATGGCGGCCGGCTTGGGAGACGGCCGAAAAACGGTGCAGCTGACGCGGCGTTCACGCAACATACCCGGGTGCGATAGCTCTCTACCCGGCGATGGCTGCGACACTGGGTTGCCAGGCACAGCACATGCGGATGTGGAACGCTGGAGTAACGGTGGTCCTGCTAAGCGGATTTGAGCACGATTAAGTTGGGCATCACCCTCTACATGCGCGAAATGCCATACCTCGTGAAAGGGGGCTTTACACAGTAGTACGGGGGGCCATTGGCGACGCCGGAGGCGCTCGACGCTAAGCCCGGTAAACAGGAAGGCCGCGTTCAGCGGCGTTGTCCCTCTCGATTGGCGACGCGCTGCTGCGCAATCGTAATAACAGTGCAGCGGAGGACAGTCACGCGACGTGGTGTTGGCAGCTCACGGAAGAAATTTCGGTCTGAGATGCCGCAGTCTGACCGAGGCTAACGGTGTTTTCGTCACTCCCGAGGAGAGGGATATTCGGCGGAGAGTCTCGCTTTCTGATCTACGCGGGACTAAAGGGCGTAAATAACGCCTGCAAAGATCGATCCGAACAGAAGCCACTTAACTGCATAGTAGGTGGGTCGATGCCAAGCCTTGATCCGCTTTCCCAATAGACGGATTGCGTAAATATACTTGAAGACTCGATTTAGAAAGCCGGTACGGTCGCCGGGTTCGTTGGGAGAGGTCGCGGCGCGGAGTACTACGTTCGCGAAAGCCCTGTTAAACGCATCGACCCAGCGATAACGCATCGGACGTTCAATATCGCAGAAGAGGACGATGCGCGAAATTGCGGTTTCGTTTTTTGCGTAATGGATATAGGTCTCATCGAACATGACCTCCTCACCGTCGCGCCAATAATATTTCTCCCCATCCACTTCTATAAAGCAACTGGGACTGGAGGCCGTGACGAGTCCGAGATGGTAACGTATGGATCCGGCGTATGGGTCGCGATGCCGAACTAGACTCGCGCCAGGCGGTAACTGAGCAAACATTGCTGCTCTTATAGACGGAATCCCCTCTAGCAAACGTGTCGTTACCGGACAGAGCGCCATTGCAGACGGATGAGGTTGGTCGTACCACTTCAGATAAAAGCGGCGCCATCCGGTCTTGAAGAATGAGTTAAATCCAATGTCGCTGTAGTTTTCTGCGGCCGCAATTTGCTGTACTGCGTCGACTGCCATGGCTTCATCCCGGATAGTCTTCCAGTTCGCTTTTAACGACGCCAGTTCGGGAAAGCTAGACGCGTCGATATACGCGCCTCGTTTCAGCGTCGAGAATATGTAGAAGACCGCGTTAATCGGCGCTAAAAACGTTGAATGGTCCGATAATTGACGCCAGAACGTGAAGCGTACCCTACCTCGCATTGCCACGTAGGAAGCGCTAGCAACAAACCAGAACAGGAACAACACTCGCACCGTCTACTCCTAAATAATTCGCCAAGGTAAAAGTCGATCTGCAGAAGTTTGCTTGTGGGGCCACGTGGTATGTGCGACCGTGTACCGAAGTCCTTCACTTAATGGGGCGGCTCATACCGGGCTGCTGCGCCGTCTTTGCGTCGCCGCGAATGAGAGCGGCGGGAGATACTCCGGCGAAACGAAGGGGCGCAGTCTTTCGATGGAGTTCACCGGTGTATCACGAAAGTCTCGCGCATTAACTGATCCGAAAATATATATCCGTGTCTTTTTTGTTTTCTCTCGATGAGCAGCGGCCACATGCAAGTGCTTCGACGCAAATCGCGAGTTTCTCGACATTTTAAGTGATGTCACCACGGAAACGCTGCATGCTTCGGTATACGCGGTTGATACGTGAGCATCTTTGACGTGGTCGCGCGGCACTTTCTGAGGATCGTTGTGCGTGGTTTTGCGCCACGCGAGCGTGAACTCGGGGGGGGGGCGATACTCACGCATATTGCTTACATACTCAGGCGCCGTTGCACCTCTACGTCTTTCAGCAGGAAACTATATGTGTTGATCAACACACGAGGAGGCAGTGCCATGAGAATTGCCGGTGTCTTGTGCGTCGCCCTGGCAGGATTGTCCGTGACGGTCGCTGTTAGCGCCTACGGGCAGACCGAGACGCGCTTACCGTACAAAGGGCCAACAGCGGCTGTTGTCGACGGCAAGGGGAATATGCATGTGCCCGCCGATTACCAGACCACTTATCAGATGTTGGGCAGTTGGGCGGTCGCCGCGGACAGTGGCCCGGGCTCAAAGCAATTGCACGTGGTCTACGCATCACCGGGAACCATCGCCGCGTATCGGAAGGACGGACATTTTCCGGATGGCACTGTTCTGGTGAAGGAAGTGTACAAGACGAATACGAAGCCAATGACAACCGGCACGGTAAGCAGTGCGGGCACCCTTTCGGGCTGGTTCGTGATGGTTAAAGATGACGTCGGTCGCTTTCCGGAAAACAAGCTTTGGGGCGACGGATGGGGTTGGTCTTGGTTTGATGCAACCGATCCAAAGAAGACCACATCCACGGATTATAAGAAAGACTGTCAGGGATGTCACATACCGGCGCAAGCTTCAGACTGGATATATACGACGGGTTATCCTCCCCTCGGTCGCTGACGTTGGCACGGCCTCGACGTTCGTCGAGCCGCTGCATTAGTTTGATCATTTTTGGGAAAGCGAGGATCACGGCGAGGTGCCGATTGTCCTTTGCTTTTGAAAAGTCCCGTGGCGTCTGGTATGAGGCGTCGATCGGTTTCGACCGCTACTGCGCTTCGGCGAAAAGCCGAGGAGATATATTTCATGAAGGCAATCATTGTGACGGACCAGGCTGCCGGGACGGCCGGTATGAAGCTCGCCGAGCGGCCGGAGCCGGAGGCAGGGATAAATGATGTAGTCGTTCAGGTCCATGCGTCGGGATTCACGTGGGATGAACTGACGTGGCCCTCGACGTGGACCGATCGTCAAGGCCGTGACAGAACACCATCGATTCCCGGGCAAGAGTTGGCAGGTGTAGTCACCGCTCTCGGCTATGGCACGACGGGACTATCGGTGGGACAACGCGTGTTTGGACTTACGGACTCGTATCGCAGCGGTACGTTGGCCGAGTATGTGGCGATTGAGGCACGCAACCTCGCGCCGCTGCCGGGCGACGTCGACTTCACGGTGGGGGCGAGCGTCGCGATGCCGGGTCTGACCGCGTGGCAAGGGCTCTTCGACCACGGTCGCCTTCAGTCAGGGCAAAGCATCCTTGTGCACGGAGCAGCCGGTGCGGTGGGTTCGATGGTAACCCAGCTCGCACGAGAGGCGGGCGCCTATGTCATTGGCACGGGACGCGCTAGGCACCGTCACACGGCACTCGAGTTCGGCGCGCATGAGTTTATCGATCTTGAGAACGACGACCTGAGAGATGTCAGCGCAGTGGATCTGGTTTTCGATGTGTTCGGTGGCGACATCGGAAAGCGGTCCGCTGGTGTGGTCCGAGCCGGAGGAAAGCTGGTGACAATCGCCGGGCCGGCCGAGGTGCGACCTGTAGACGGGCTGGCGATCGACTTCGTTGTCGTATCCGATCGCATGCAACTGAGCGAAGTCATCGGGCGTGTCCGTGACGGACGGCTACGTACGCATATCGGAAAAATCTCTAGCCTCGAGGACGCAATAGTCGCGCTCAACCCGACTGAGAAGACCAACGGAAAAACAATCATCCGAATTCGTCCGTGAGCGATACGCGGCCGTCCGAGTGACGGTTCAAGTTAAAAGGCACGCAACCATGGAGAGAATCTAAATGAAGGCGATTGTAGCAACAGATCAGATAGCGGGATTGGCCGGATTGAAGCTTGTCGAGCGACCGGAGCCGTCGGCTGGGATAAACGACGTTATCGTTCGAATTTACGCATCAGGCTTCGTCCCGACTGAAATGACGTGGCCTTCGACGTGGACCGATCGCAGCGACCACGACCGAAAACCGTCGATTCCTGGACACGAGTTAGCAGGCGTAGTTACCGCTCTCGGCTACGGAACGACGGGTCTGTCTGTGGGCCAGAGGGTGTTCGGTCTTGCCGACTGGTACCGTGACGGAACCTTGGCGGAGTATGTGGCGATTGAGGCGCGTAACTTGGCACCGCTGCCCGGGGACGTTGACTTTACGGCGGGCGCTAGCCTGCCGATCTCGGGGCTGACCGCCTGGCAAGGGCTGTTTCAACATGGGCGCCTCCAGGCAGGCCAACGGGTGCTCGCTCACGGTGCCGCCGGGGCGGTCGGCACGATGGTGACGCAACTCGCGCGAGAGGCCGGCGCGTATGTTATTGGCACGGGGCGCGCCGCCGACCGTCAGAAGGCGCTCGACTTTGGCTCGCAAGAGTTTGTCGACCTCGATAACGATACGCTGGAGGACGTCGGCGAAGTTGATCTTGTGTTCGATGTCATCGGTGGCGACATCGGGAAACGATCCGCAGGCCTGGTTCGAGCCGGAGGGACACTGGTGTCTGTTGTCGGGCCCTCCGAGGCGCGTCCACATAACGGGCGTGCGATAGATTTTGTTGTCGAGTCCGATCGCGCCCAATTGAGCGAGATTGTCCGGCGCTTGCGGGACGGACGGCTACGGACCAACATTGGCGAGATTTCGACCCTCGAAGATGCCGTCGCAGCCTTGAATCCGACCAAACGGCGCGAAGGGAAGACGATTATCCGCATCCGGCAGTGAGAAGTCAGTGCCGTAACCGATACATGTAACTATTTGCTTGCTAGCGAGAGCACGTTGCGGCGGTCAGTCAGGCCAATTATGCAGTACGTGAGCAATGTGCAGCTCGACTGCCAACTGTAGAGCGTTCCGCGATCTGCAAAGCAAACAGAGTCTTGTGTCCGCGATATTGAAAATCGCAGTTCGCGTTCGAGCGACGGCATACTCGCTCTGTGTCGCCACGAAGAAAGGAACGGCCGGCGTGAGCTTTGCGAAATAACGTTCCGAGCCACAGGACAGTTTTGGCTTGTCGCTCGTGATAGACCGGGACGAGGTAATCCAATCCATGGTTGCAGCTACGCCCGGGTGTGGTCCACGAGTGTCCCGGTAGACAGCTGCGCTGTCAGTTTAGTGGTGCTCGGCCGTCGGGTCGTCAAATGGCGACGGCACGCAGAGCGAGGCCATAACGATATATCCATCCGATCAAGGAGGTTTAACATGCATCAGCGTGCTGTACTGGCGGGGGGATGTTTCTGGGGAATGCAGGACCTGATCCGCAAGCTTCCCGGTGTTGTTTCGACTCGCGTCGGTTATACCGGGGGCGACATTGTGAACGCGACCTACCGCAATCATGGCACTCATGCGGAAGGGATCGAGATCGTCTTCGATACAACGCAGACGAGCTACCGGCGCATTCTTGAGTACTTCTTTCAAATCCACGATCCGACGACGCTGGACCGTCAAGGTAACGATGTGGGAACAAGCTACCGTTCGGCGATTTTCTATGCGACCGACGAGCAGAAGAAAGTGGCGCTGGAGACAATTGCTGACGTGGAAGCATCGGGTCGGTGGCCGGGCAGCGTTGTCACTGAGCTTGAGCCGGTCGGAGACTTCTGGGAAGCGGAGCCGGAACATCAGGACTATCTTGAGAAGCAACCGGGAGGGTACACCTGTCATTTTCCTCGTCAAAACTGGGTCCTTCCGCAAAGCGAGGCAGTAGACGATTCCGCTTCAATTCACACTCTTGCAGGCGCGAATACCCAGTCTTAGGTGCATTACGTCATGCAAGACCTTTCCATTGGGCCAGATGATAGTTCTCGCACTGCGCGCCGTGTGCTCAACGCGGTGCGTCTCGGTTGCGAGCGATACCAGCGTCGGGTGTTTAACGACGTGAGCTTCGGTCTCGGGGCCGGTGACATGTTGCGCATAGTAGGTCCCAATGGCAGCGGAAAAAGCAGCCTGCTGCGTCTGCTGTGTGGGTTGGCTGTGCCGGCTGAGGGGCATGTTGAGCTGTTCGGTCAAGCTCTTGCGCAGCAGCGCGGAGCTATCGCTTCTCGGCTGCTATGGATCGGGCATGCCTTCGGTGTGAAGGCACTCTTGACCGTTGAGGAAAACTTGTCATGGCTAGGAGCATTGCACGGACGCGATGCGACCGCCGCGGTACAGCGGGCGATTGCCGCGGTTGGCTTGAGCGGCTTTGAGGACACGCCTTGCCATGCCCTGTCGGCGGGCCAGCAGCGTCGCGTCGCTATGGCGCGCCTGTACCTGCCCAGTGCGCCAATGCTGTGGCTACTGGACGAACCATTCACGGCGCTGGATAGGGCGGGCACAGCGCAACTTGAAGCGCACCTGGCAATGCATTGTGAGCGCGGCGGTGCGGTGGTGCTGACTACGCACCACGAACTGACCCAACGGGCGCGAGCTTACGGTGTCCTTGATCTGGGGCAGTACGCGACGTGATCATGGTCGTGATTTCCTTGCTTAACCGCGAGTTGCGTCTGTTATGTCGCCAACCAGGAGACGTTGTTAACCCTTTAGCGTTTTTCTCCGTTGTCGTCGCGCTGTTTCCACTAGCGCTGGGGGCGCAATCACAGTTTCTGCAACAAGCCGCGCCAGGGCTAGTGTGGGTCGCGGCGCTCCTGGCCATGCTGCTTTCGCTAGACGGCCTGTTTCGAGCTGATTTCGAAGATGGCTCGCTGGAGCAATGGATGCTTTCATCACACTCGATGCTCGTGCTGGTACTAGTCAAAGTAACCGCGCACTGGATTTGCAGCGGTCTGGCGATGGTGGTCGTCGCCCCTCTCCTTGCCTTGATGTTGGGGCTTCCGGCCCATTGTTTTGGCGCGCTGCTGTTTTCCCTATTGCTGGGGACGCCTGTGCTCATCCTGCTCGGTGCAGTCGGCGCCGCGCTCACCGTTGGTTTGCGTCGAGGCGGGTTATTACTGGGGCTGCTCATACTGCCGCTGTACGTCCCGGTGCTGATCCTGGGTAGCGGTGCCCTGCAAGCCGCGTTGCAGGGCCTGCCTGTTGCGGGGTACCTGCTGTGGTTGTCGTGCCTTGCCGCGCTGGCACTGACCCTGGCGCCGTTTGCTATTGCCGCGGCGCTTTCCATCAGTATCGCCGAATGACGCGCCATCCGTGGTGCCGACCCGACAACCGCTCAAGAGCAACTCGAATGAACTGGACCTGGCTACACAAATGGGGCTCGCCAAAGCTGTTCTACTCCATGAGCGGCAGGTGTCTGCCGTGGCTCGCTTCTGCAAGCGCGCTTTTGCTCATGATCGGGCTGTCATGGGGGCTGGCATTTGCGCCCGCAGACTACCAGCAGGGCGACAGCGCCCGCATTATGTACATCCACGTGCCGGCTGCTCTGCTTGCTCAATCGATCTACGTCATGTTGGCGACTGCCGGGGTGATCGGGTCGATCTGGAAATTAAAGCTGGCGGACGTCGCGCTGCAGCAGGCGGCACCTATCGGTGCCTGGATGACATTCATCGCGCTAAGCACTGGGGCGATTTGGGGCAAGCCCACCTGGGGCACTTACTGGGTATGGGACGCACGCCTGACCTCCATGCTCATCCTGCTTTTCCTGTATCTAGGTGTCATCGCGTTGCGCCAGGCGATCACCAGTCGCGATAATGCAGCGCGCGCCTGCGCGGTGCTATCCGTAGTTGGCGTTGTCAACATTCCCATCATCAAGTATTCGGTTGAATGGTGGAACACTTTGCACCAGCCCGCCAGCTTTTCGCTGACGCATGCGCCGGCCATGCCGGCGCAGATGTGGCTGCCATTGCTATTAAACGTGCTGGGATTCTATTGCTTCTTCGGAGCGGTATTGTTCGCGCGTATGCGCCTGGAAGTGCTGCAGCGCGAGACCGGCAGCCGCTGGGCCGACGCTGAGGTCACCCGGCTTCTGGAGAGTCGAACATGATCGCATTCGCGTCGTTGGCCGATTTTCTCGCTATGGGTGGACATGGCGCCTACGTCTGGAGCGGCTATGGATTGTGCGTTGCTCTATTGGCATTGAACGTGATGCTGCCTTTGCTTGCACGCCGTCGCTACCTGAATAAACTCGCGCGCACCCGACGCCGGGAGGCTTCGAAATGACTCCCGCACGCAAAAAGCGACTGTATTGGATGGTCGCGCTGCTCTGTGGCGCAAGCGCGGCGGCGGCATTCGCAACGGCCGCATTGCGCCAAAACATCAATC
Organism: Burkholderia sp. E7m39; assembly: GCA_001319865.1. Lineage (GTDB taxonomy): Bacteria > Pseudomonadota > Gammaproteobacteria > Burkholderiales > Burkholderiaceae > Paraburkholderia > Paraburkholderia bengalensis. The sequence goes on from BBSL01000320.1 coordinate 36,563, forward strand.
TGTTTTATACCCCAACTCAGATCGCGGCTGGTGAGGCACCGGGCGGCACACGCATTCGTGCGGGTGGGTTGGTAGAGACGGGTTCGTTGGAACGCACGCCGGGTTCACTGGCACTGCGATTTGTCGTGACGGACGGGGAGAGCAGCATCCTCGTGCGCTACGAGGGCATTCTGCCTGACCTTTTCCGCGAAGGCCAAGGCATTGTCGCCATGGGTCGCATAGACCCCGACGGCGCACTGCACGCTGATCAAGTCCTTGCCAAGCATGATGAGAAATACATGCCACCTGAAGCGATGGGTGCGCTGAAGAAAATCGGTGCGAGAGGCCAGCTTCCGCGCGACAAACAGGAGTCGTATCGATGATCCCGGAACTCGGGCTATTAGCCCTGATCCTGGCGCTGTGTCTAGCGCTGGTTCAAGCAAGCGTCCCACTAGCTGGCGCCTGGCGTGGCGATCAACGCTGGATGGCCTTGGCGAAGCCGGCCGCTTGGGGGCAACTAACGTTCTTGATGTTCAGCTTCGCCTGCCTGGTGCACGCATTCCTAACGGACGATTTCTCGGTTGCGTATGTCGCGGAAAACTCCAACAGTGCGCTGCCCTGGTATTACAAGGTCAGCGGAGTTTGGGGTGCGCATGAAGGCTCGTTGCTCCTATGGGCCTTGATACTGGCCGGATGGACAGCAGCGGTCTCGATCGGCGCGCGCCAACTACCCCAAGCGATGCTGGCGCGCGTCTTGGCTGTGATGGGCATGATAAGCACTGGTTTTCTGCTTTTTTTGATCGGCACCTCCAACCCGTTCGCGCGCCTGCTACCCAATGTCCCAGTCGATGGCCGGGACCTCAATCCTGTGTTGCAGGACATCGGCCTAATCATCCATCCACCCATACTGTACATGGGCTATGTTGGCTTTTCGGTCGCCTTCGCATTCGCCATCGCTGCCTTGCTGGATGGCAAGCTCGACGCCGCGTGGACACGCTGGTCTCGCCCCTGGACAAACGTCGCGTGGGCGTTTCTCGGCCTGGGCATCGCAGTCGGATCATGGTGGGCTTACTCTGAGCTAGGCTGGGGCGGTTGGTGGTTCTGGGATCCCGTGGAAAACGCGTCGTTGATGCCCTGGCTGGTGGGCGCGGCCCTGATTCATTCCCTGGCAGCAACTGAGAAACGGGGCGTGTTCAAGAGCTGGAGTGTGCTACTGGCAATCGCCGCTTTCTCGCTCAGCTTGCTAGGCACCTTCCTGGTCCGGTCTGGTGTGTTGACCTCCGTGCACGCTTTCGCCACCGACCCGGCGCGCGGCGTCTTCGTGCTCGCGTTTCTCCTGGGCGTGGTGGGCGGGTCGCTTGCGCTGTTTGCTCTTCGCGCGCCAGTGGTCACGAGCCACGCAGGCTTCGGAATCTGGTCACGGGAGACGCTGCTGCTGGTTAACAATCTGTTGCTGTCGGTGGCGGCGGCCGCGATCCTGCTCGGCACGCTCTACCCGATGGTTCTCGACGCGCTTACAGGCACGAAACTGTCGGTGGGGCCGCCTTACTTTAACGCCATGTTCGTGCCGCTGATGGGGCTGCTGATGGCGACGGCTGCGGTCGGCATGTTCACGCGCTGGAAGGCAACGCCAGTGCGCTGGCTCGCGCGGATGCTTATCCCCGTGCTGGCAGCCAGTCTGATGCTTGCATTGGTCGCGGCTACCGTGCAGACCCGATCGCGTTGGGCGGTGGCTGCAAGCGGCTTCCTGGCTGCGTGGATCGTATTTGCAGGCGTACGTGACGTGCTGGAAAAAACGCGTAACAAAGGATTGCTCAGGGGCCTGCCAACGCTCGGCCGTAGCTATTGGGCAATGCAACTGGCCCACCTGGGCTTCGCCGTATGTGCCCTGGGCGCCGTGCTGACAAGTGTCTGCAGCGTTGACCGGGATTTACGCATGACGTCAGGCAAAGCCATCGAAGTCGGGGGATACGATTTTATATTTGAAGGCATGACGCAGATTCAGGGGCCGAATTACGTTGCCGATCGCGGCAGTGTACGGGTCCTTCGAGATGGGCGTGACGTCGCAATTCTGCATCCGGAGAAACGCGTCTACCAGGTCCAAAGAACTCCCATGACTGAGGCCGCTATCCAGGCGGGTATCACCAGAGACCTGTTCGTAGCCTTAGGCGAACCGCTGGCCGACGGCGCCTGGGCGGTGCGGGTGCAGATCAAACCTTTCGTTCGCTGGATCTGGGTGGGTGTGCTGCTGATGGCGTTGGGCGGCTCCCTTGCGGCGACGGACCGGCGCTATCGCGCCAGGTCGACCGGGTTGGCTCGGGAAAGACGCATTCGCGGAGCGCAGACATGAAGCGGTTGCCGTTGCTGTTGCCGTTGGCAGTGTTTCTGCTCGTCGCGGGTCTTCTGTATCGCGGGCTGTTCCTTGATCCGACCAACGTACCATCCGCGCTAATCGGAAAACATTTTCCCGGGTTCGCCCTGTCGGCTCTCGACCAGCCATCGCGCACCCTGACACAGAGGGACATCGTGGGAAAACCGGCGTTGGTTAACATCTGGGCCTCATGGTGCTCATCCTGCCGACTGGAGCACCCGGTGTTGATAAGACTCGCCTCTCGAGGTGTAGTCATCTACGGTGTCAATTACAAGGACGACCGGTCTGAGGCGTTACGCTGGCTAGGTAAGTCGGACAATCCTTACCTGCTGGACATTGACGATCGTGTCGGATCCTTAGGTGTAGACCTCGGCGTTTACGGTGCACCCGAGACGTTTCTCATCGACGCTCAAGGTGTCATCCGTGACAAGTATGTTGGAATCATTGACGAGGAAGTTTGGCGGAAGAAACTTGCCCCGGTTTATTCCAAGCTCTTGCAGGAGGCCGCGCCATGAAGCGTGCTTTATCTGTGATTGTGCTAGCGCTCGGCATGCTCAGTCGCAGCTACGCCGCCATCGATCCCCGTGACTTTACCAACGACAGCCAGCGCGAACGCTACCACGAACTGGCCGTTGAGTTGCGTTGCCCCAAGTGTCAGAACCAGAGCATCGCGGAATCGGATTCGCCGATCGCCAACGATTTGCGCAATCAGATTCATCGCATGCTGCGCGAAGGACGAAGCGACGACCAGATCATCGACTTCATGGTCGAGCGTTATGGAGATTTCGTGTTGTACGACCCACCGCTTTCCAGCAGCACCGCGCTGCTTTGGCTTGGCCCTGCAGCATTGTTACTAGGTGGAAGTGCGATCGTCGTCGTTATCGTCGCAAGCCGGCGTCGATCACGCCACACAACAGCAAGTCTGTTGTCGGACGGCGAGCGGAGTCGCCTAGCGGGGCTGCTCGGAGCCGTGGACCCATCCATTGGACAAGATACATGATCGTTTTCTGGCTCTACTCAGGACTGTTGTTCGCAGCAGCTCTAGGTTTCATCTTAGTGCCCCAGTTTGGAGTCTCGCACAGACGCGTTGATGCCGATCGCACTCGTATAAATGTCGATCTCTACCGCGAACGTCTGCACGAATTGCAAGAGCAGCACCGCGTCGGCGCGCTCGACGCCGCTCAGTTCGATATCGGGCGCGTCGAGGCTTCACGTGAACTGCTGGACGACACGCGGCGTGCGGAGAATGCCGTTGATTTCCCCCTCAGTCGCACTATTCCGCTTTCAGCAGCGCTATCAACGCCGTTGCTGGCGCTGGCGCTGTATCTGCACTGGGGCTCGCTTGACCAATTTATGCTCGCCCGCCAACGCTCCGTCGCGCAGAATGTCGAGAAAATCGCTATGCGCCAGGAGGCTGTATCACTAGCTGCTACGTCCGACTCTGCCGATGGTTGGTCATCGTTAGGCCGCGCATACATGGCACAAGGACGGATGTCCGAAGCGGCCTCGGCATACGAGCGTGCGGCGGCACTAGGAGGTCGGACGCCGGAACTGCTGGGACACTGGGCAGAGGCCCAATATGTCGCGGGTGATCGTCAATGGACTACCAAGTTGCAAGCGCTCGTCGACGAGGCTCTCAGAAGCAACCCGCGAGAGGCAGTAAGCCTAAGGTTAGCAGGCATGGCCGCATTTCAAGCCGGTCGATACTCAGACGCAGTTGGCTACTGGGAACGTCTTACGGCCACCCTGCCTGAGGGAGACGCAAGCCGCGCCTCGATTGCCAACGACATTGCTCGCGCCCGCGGTTTGGCGAAGTAGAGACGCTTCCTAAACGGAATGCTCAGTTGATACGGCCCGACACTGACGTTATTTCCTTATCCGCGCCGGATGCAAAAGTCAGGTGTTGTGCGGTGCTGACGCCTTCATGTTGAAAGCGATCAGGAGCCAGCAGAGAACAAGAAACGAGCACGCGTAGAACACCGCGCTCGCACCTATGTTTTCCAGCAGCCACCCGCCCACCACGCCACCGAGCGCAAGACCTATCGATTGCGTAGTGTTGTAGATGCCCGTTGCCGCCCCTTTGCGGCTGCCCGGCGCGAGCTTCGATACCAGTGATGGCTGCACAGCTTCGAGGATATTGAAACCGAGGAAATAGACGAACAACAGGATTGTCACGACCACTATAGTATGCACAAGAAAGCCGAGCATAAACTGGCCAATGAGGATGAGTCCAATAGCTGAGACGACCACCGACTTCATCATGTGTCGCTTTTCGGCGGCAATGATAGCGGGCACCATCAGGACAAACGAAAGGCCCATAGCCGGTAGATAGCTCTGCCAGTGCGACCCGACGGGCAGGCCCGAATCCACGAGCAGGCGTGGGACGACCAGAAAGAGCGCGGTCTGCGTGGCATGCAGCGCGAGTACGCCGAAGTTGAGACGCAGCAACTCTTTATTGCGCAGTACTTCTGCGAACGGCGCCCGCACGGGCTCAGGCATGGGTGCATCTGGCACGATCCACAAAACGACGGCTACCGCGAGAATTGAGAATGCGCCCACAAGCGCGAAGAGGCCGCCCATACCTAGCCAGTGGAACACGATGGGCGCGCCGACGATTGCCACGGCGAATGACATGCCGATCGAGCCCCCTACCATAGCCATCGCCTTGGTACGGTGTGCTTCGGAGGTGAGGTCGGCGATGAGTGCCAGCACTACGGAGGAAATCGCACCCATGCCCTGAATTATCCGGCCGGCGATGACCCACGTGATGTCGTGCGCGAAGCTTACAACGAAGCTGCCGATAGCAAAGATCACGAGGCCTGTGATGATCACCGGCTTCCGTCCCAACTTGTCAGAAAGCCACCCATAGAAAATGTACAGCAGCGACTGGGTGACGCCGTAGGCGCCGAGAGCGATACCTACGAGCAGTGCATTGTCGCCACCGACGATGCCTTTCGCGTATATCGAAAACACGGGCATGATCATAAACAGGCCCAACATGCGCAGGGCAAAGATTGCGGCGAGCGAGAGCGTCGCGCGCAGTTCCGGTGCGCTCATTCGCGAATGTGAAGTCAAAGATGTGGTGGAAGCGTGCATGTGGATCAATCAAAAAGGGTGCGATGGTGCTGGAAGCAGGCCATTTCCTCGATGCGCTTAGTGCACAGGGTGTTTATGGCCGAGTGCGGGCTCACCGACTTTGGTTACGGTGCATCCGGTTACCGCCGTTCCGCATTTTCGCCGACCATCAAGGAATACGTGGCCGAGGGTGACTGTTACTGCACACGAGTATGTCATGCGATTTGCCTCATGGGTCTTGTATCCGTTCATTGTGACCAAGCCACGCATCTTTTTGTGGCTTCGATTGAGAGGTCGATGGTTTCTGCTGTACTCTAAGGCGTTCCCCAAGGAAAGGAAAACATACCTAGGTATTGCAACGATATCCCCGTGCATGCGCTACTCGAACTTCTGGATTGCGCATTGGTAACCACGATTGCTGTGACCAGAGTGCGAAGAAAACCTTCGTATATGCGGTGAGGAGAATCGGTCGCCCAATTTACACCCACGGAAAATGTCGAGTTCGTCATCTGTTTCGTGCTCCCTGGGCCCCGCCTTCGGCTGTCGTATTTCGCGGAAAAGGACGGGGATTCGTTCCGCAATACGTCCGGGTTCCGCGCTCGAATGAAACTCGAGCACGGACTTCGCTACCCGTGTTCTCGGGGGTGTCGATACGTTATGGACGGCTGACGACGGCCGGACGTTGTATATACCGGCATGAAGCGGTGTAGTATTCGTCTCGCTAAGCTTTTTGAAACTAGCTTTATTCATGTGATGACCAGAATGACTGCATTTGAAAGAAACGCCCTGGCTGCGCGGGTGCGCCGAAGTAAGGTAGCGTTGTTACCTATAGCTCGCGCTGAAGCGGATCGTGTCAGTTTGCAGGTGCACGTCGCACTCGATGCCATGCGACGAAAGAGGGGTAATCTTGATGCCGCGCGTACGCTATGCCAAGTCATGCTTGTGACAGGCCTGCTCATCGAAGCGGGCTATGGCGATATTACGTTCGAAAAAGTGAAGGAAGCTGAAAGCATTCTCTTTGCGGCGTTCAATCGAGCTCGACATTCCGACTTGTGGATGCTTGAGGAGGAAGAATTCCAGCATTTCGCTACCCTTGTCACGACATACGATTACCAGATGCGTCGCGCGCCACTCGCGGTAATCATCGAAGCCAGTCACCGTTTGGAGCGGTTTCGCGCCGGAGAATCGTTTGATCGGATAGGGTACAGGAGCGCTTGACTTTCTCGCGAGCCTGCAACAGTAAGCTCGCGAGAGATCTGGTTGATTCATGGCGTCGATTGTTCGGTCGTCGCCGAGAGGGATGCATTTGACAGCACCTGGGAATCTACGGTCTCCGGGCTATGATTGTTTCATAACTAACCACGTAGAACATAGCCAGACGATGGACGCGTCTCGATTAATTTCTCACAATGTTCAGGCCGACCCCGCGATCCATGGAGTGGTTGAGGCATTGAAAGCCCGGCTGCGCAGGGAAGGAAATGTTCCTGGGGCGACTCTCGAGCATCAGCTCGCTCTCGTTGATCAGTTGTCCAGGTTTGAATTGGGCAGGTTCCTGCTGGTCAACCGTGGGCTCGATGCATACTGGACACACCGACTCGTAACTCACGAGACAGACTCCTTGCGGCACGGCGAGGTGTCCGAGCTCGAATATCTCATTTTTGAAAGGCTTCCTGCCGTACTCGCCACTCGCGAACGCTTCAAGATTTTTCGTCGCGAATTGCAGGCGAGGCTCAAACCGGGATTCGTGCTTGCGTCTGTCCCTTGCGGATGGATGGGGGACTTGTTGCTGCTCGATTACAAGGGGTGTTCTGACGTGAGGCTGTTGGGCCTTGACCTCGACCGGAACGCGCTGGATGGGGCACAAAAATTGGCCAATGAACGCGGCCTCGCTGGACGGATAGAGCTACGCCATGCCGACGCTTGGGAGATGGACCTTAACGCTGAAGTGGATATCCTGACAAGCAATGGTCTAAACATATATGAACCCGATAACGATCGCGTGGTCAGCCTATATCTTAAGTTTTTCGACGCACTTAGGCCCGGCGGTCAGCTTGTTACCAGTTTTTTGACCCCGCCGCCTGGGTCTTCGAGTGAATCGCCATGGGACATGAATGAGACCACACACAGTGCGCTTGCGCTGCAACAACTACTATTTGTAGAGATAGTAGAGGTCAAATGGAGCTCGTTCCGCACTCACGCAGAAACACGTGCACAACTGGAGCGCGTTGGTTTCAGAGACGTGACTTTTGTGAATGACCGAGCCTGCATGTTCCCTACGGTTATAGCTCGAAAACCAGCTTGATACTCCGTGACCTCTGTCTGCGGCTATCGTGATGGAGCATCCTTTTGCCAAGTACCGACATTTAAAGACGTCCCGCCGCTTTCGAAGTCGCGATGATAGGCGTCATCGCTTGACGCGTGGACCGTTTAAGCTGCTGCTATGCTCGGACGGGCAGGTCAAGCTTGCCGTGCTTCCGATCATGAACAGGTACCGCAAGCTCTTGAAAGCCACAAAGAGCGGCAGAAGCTTGCCGCACCAGAGTGCAAAAACATTGTTGGCGGGGCGCTCGCGCGTCTCCACCCTCAGCAGGAACCGACGGAAGCCCTGCGGGCAGTGTGAACAGATTCGTACACACTAAATCTAACGCTTGGGTTGTCTCCGCCGTGTCGTAGGTCTATCTGCTTTTAGATATGGATGTCGACGCGATGGCTCGGCCTAATCCTGGTTTGAGGGGCCATCAAGGTCATTGCCAGTGGCCGATACCTTCAGCAAAAAGCCGATGCCCGTTGTCGGACGGAGAGGTGTGAACTGCGCGTAAGGAACTTGGTGGGTCACGAGTCACGAATACCCAATAAGCGGGCATCGGACGTGCTTCACGGCTAGCTATTCACTGCTTCGTCGAGAACTCCAGATCGTCTTTCGCGGCGATAATTTCGACATCAACTAACCTGCTCGGTGGATCAAGAAGGGGCACCACCAAGAGTGTCGAAGCAGGCGTTGCACCTTTAAGATATTTTTCCCGGATCGCAGAATATAAAGGTATATGTTCTTCAAGTTTCAGATACTGCGTCACTTTAACGATATCGTGCACCGTCATTCCTGATTTCTCAAGCGCTGCGATCGTGCTTCTCCATATACTCTCGCTCTGCTCTTCTATGCTTGAGGCGATCCGCTTAGAGGAGAAAAGATTCGCGTTGCCTGACATCATCAGCCATCGAAGCTTGGGTCGGGCGGTGGATTTGTTATCTCTTGATTTTGTCTTCGATGGGGCGGGGGATCCAAGTGGAGAATAACGCATAGATTGCTCCATGGTGCAATGAGGTTGAAGGTTTTCGTCGGGTCGAACGTTGATAAGCTCCCGGGTTCAGGAAACAGAGTGTCAAAGTTTTCCGGCCCCGCTATTAAATGTTTAAATTGCTATATGTGCAACCTGAACGGAGTATCGAACGCGATACATCCGTATATGCACTGCGTAAGTGGACCGCATCACTCATGTTGGCCCGCGTAGCGGCCGAAGTTTTTGGCGGATGGGGAGCAGTCGAAGACTGCGGAGCGGCTGGAGACTCCTCCTCAGCGGTGGCGACGAGTCGGCTGGGTTTTACGATGGCTGATCGAATAAGAAAGCGATGAGCGACATGTATGGAATCTGCATCACCGACCCACGGGTTCGCTTGTGTAGATCCGAACGCAAACATCGCTCGCAGAAGATCGCTGCCCCAAAACCCGGCATCAGTGTTCGCAGCGTCCGGCGCATAGACGGGACACGCTACTGTCGCCACAGAAGCCGCGTCATTACTGGCGTTGCCGTCCGGAACCGTCCGCCCACGTCTGGGATGCTGAAGTCGTTCCGATGCTCGCGTACGCGACACAATCCAAACGGTCGCGCCCAGCCCCTCTGCAGGGACCACCGTTACCCCTGCGACCCATATATGCATGTGCAGATTTGTGCACCATTAAGTTAAAAAAGGTCTGCAAAAGTCCTGGCGTTGACAGGCAGGTGAACTCTTTGTTCAACAGTGGTTTTCTCTTTCTGACCCGGCAATGGAGGAAGCGCTGTACGACGTGCCGCTGTATCGCCAGTTGGCCGGCCTTGACGACGGCATGGCGCGTTTGCCGGATGAAAGCACCATTCTGCGGTTTCGCCATCTGCTCGAAACGCATGGTCTGGCGGCGCAAATGCTCGCGCTGGTCAATGAGATCCTGACGGAGAAAGGCTTGATGCTAAAGGCTGGAACGGCAGTAGACGCCACGTTGATTGCCGCGCCCAGTTCCACAAAGAACGGTTCCGGCAACCGTGATCCAGAAATGCACC
>BBSL01000321.1 GCA_001319865.1 Burkholderia sp. E7m39
ATTGTTTGCGTTGAGCAACTTATGGATGGCGCGCAGAGCCTTGCGAAAATCTTGAGATCGGTCGGTGTGGCCACACGTTTCGCCGGCATAGGCAGGACAGGTGGTAATACCAAGTGATCTTCACCTCAAAAATGTTCTCAGCGGTCAGGCTGCGATGAATGCGGAAGATCATCGCGCCGAAACCGACTTCTGCAGACCTTCCTTAACTGTTCGGTCCACTTTTTTGACAGTACACACCGCGCGGATTGAGCTACTTTTTGCAATTGAATCGGTGTAAAAATGACTCTGCGCCTATGACATCAATCTGCGTACCCGTGCTGTGCAAGTGTACGATCAGTGTTCTACTGTTAGCGTCGTTCTAATCGGCGTCTATGTAGGTCACTTATTGTCACTCTGACAAAAACTTTCAGGCCACGGAACGGAACGGGAAGGATATGCACAGTCTCCGCAAATATCTGGGGTGGGATGGTCAGCGGCTATTTAATACCGAGGGAACGCCAGCACCGTCAAAATAGCGAATATATAGAAGAGCGGTTCGTTAAGTTGATGAATCTAATAATATGGTTTTCAGCGATGGGCATCTTTGCGACCCTGATCTTTCTCACGGTGCCAGGTAGAAGCACGTGATGTGCACTTTCAGCTTAGCCACAATAGAATGAGACGACTGGAGGACCGAGAAGCCGCCGCTCGGGCGAGTTGGCCCTCATCTATATCGCAGGCGCTTGATCGGTCCGACCCGGCGGCACCAGCCAGTCCAGTGTACTTCGTGACCACACCGTTTATTCTAAGGTGCGCAAATCTGTTCACGCAGTTTGCTTTCGCAGGGGCAAACGGTCGCCCCTGCTGACGGGTGCGGCGCGGACGCCGCCACCATGGGTGCCGTTCGCACTCCGGGACGGCCGGCCGTCTCGTCCTTCGAGCCGACGAAGAACACCTGATGCGAGCGGCTTGTTCGCCATTCACACAGCCATGCCTCACGGCTTTCGAACCCTGCAAGCGCAAGATGGCGCTGCTGCCTGAACAGCTTGCGCGTTCCAAAGCAGATGCCGGGCACATTCGAGTCGAGCCGCTGCCCGACACGCGCGAGCCTAGCCCTGAGCCGCATCAGCCGGATATCGCTGTGGCGTGCACGGTACGGCGCAGCTTCGCTTCGCGTTGCGGCTTCAGACGCAGGCGATCTGCCGCTATCTTATCGAGCTGCGCCCGCCGGGTCGTGAGCTGGTGTTACACAGTGCTTCTGCAGCCGCGAGGCCTGTGTCTTTAGCTGTTCAGCCTAGTCTTATGATGAAACCCGGGCGTAGCAGATCGTCTTGCCTGTCACGGCAGGCCCCATACCAATGGTCGCGCGCACTGCGTCACGCTGGTCGCGGCGATGTCCACCGATAGTCCGGCAGGAAGGCACCAATAGCCCCTGCTGATGCCAGCGCCGCAGCGTTGCAACGGCAACATTCAGTTTAGCCGCCGCCTTGCCAGTTGATAAGAGTCGCATCCGATATCTCCGAAGATATACCGGTGTAGAACCCGTTTCTAAACGCAGTGATCAGGTTTGTGCGGACTCAACTGTTACTGCCGCACCTGTACAGGGGCGCTAGGCAAGCACGGCCTCCCGCTGGGCATGTCACGCGGCAGCTCGGCTATGCCGTGCGGGTTATTGCAAGAGCGCTGTGGTTGACGTATGTTTAACGAAATCGTCACGGGCGCGAAACACACGCCGATTACAAATCTCGATCGTTACGACACGTCCTCTCGAAACAGACGTGGGGAATCCCGGTTGCTTGATGCAAACGGCGCAAAGTAAATACCGATAAGCTAAGTGCCAAGGATTTCCATGCGGAAGCCATCACCGGGTTGAACACTTTCTGTTTCGGCTTTCACGTCGCATCGGCATGCATTGAATGGGCGGGTTTCAAGGGTGTAGGCGTCTGGGCTCAGACGTTTCGCGGTGGAGGGGATACGATAGGCGTCTTTTGTAAACCTAAAGGTACGTTTTGCGGAGGCCCGTAGAGCGTTATGCGGTTTTGTTCCATTTTTTGCGACTTAATGGTCAACAAACGGGCGAGAGGAGTAACGTCGTGGGCCAAATGTGGAGATGGGAAATAGATGAACTCGAGTTCGGGTTGGGACTCTGCCCGAAGCGGCCAAGATTGCGCAGAACCGGTGGTCTACGTGATCGACGACGACGAGTCTATGCGCTTTGCGCTACGTAATTTATTCCGATCGGTCAGGCTACGTGTAGAGACGTTCGAGACGGCAGGGGACTTTCTCGCTTTCCCGAAGTATGCGGGCAATAGGCTATGCGCGGGTCGGGCTATCCATGCGGCGCTCAGTCAGCTAGTTGAAGGCAATGGCAAAGGTACCGATCTATACCAAAGATTATATACGTATACTCAAGACATATAGATGATTCGTAGCGGTATCAATAAAATCTATACAGTAATCGCTACTGTTCGATTTTGCACTGAGATATCGTGCCGTTTCAACCGTCATTTACGGGCGGCCTTTTGTCATGTGCACGCCGTGGCTCCAATATCATCGGCTGAACCTCATATAAAAGGTGCGCCCTCGCGGCGCGGAAAACGGCTACGGGTACGGTTGACTACACGGACAGCGGCCACGGCAACGCAGGCCGGTGACGGCTCCGCATCACCTGCCTTCGCCGGATATAGTCAGGAAAATCAACATCGCACAAAGAAATACCCGTTGCCGAAAACCATATTATTAGGTCCCTCAACTTGACGAAACGCTCTTCAATAGATTCGCGAGATGACGTGACGCTGCTGTTTTCTTAGCCTTATATAAGCGCATATCGTTCCGCCCCCGATGTATGCGGAGACTGTGGATTCTTGCCCCGTTCCGCGGTCAGAAAGTGCGCTCCATATTGATCTTTGATCGACTCATGAATTTCAGCAACGGCCTTGAGACCTTGTATGAGGATGGCGAGCGCGTCTTAAGCCGAGCGCGACGGCCGGCAGATGGCGGCGACGAGACCCGCCTGCTTGCGCGGCCGGCAGCCGTGCCGCCCCCACCGGGCATCGTCAGCCGGCTCGCTCGCGAACTCGAGTTGAAGGACGAACTTGATGGCGCGTGGGCGGTGCGGCCGCTCGCGCTTGCGCGCCGAGGCGGTGAGACGGTGCTGGTGCTGGAGGATCCGGGCGGTGAGCCGCTGGATCGGCTGCTCGGCGCGCCCATGGCGGTGGGCAGAGCGGTGCGCTTCGCCGTAGGTATCGCCACAGCACTGGGCAGACTTCACCAGCGCGGCCTCGTCCATAAGGACGTGAGGCCCGCCCATATCCTCGTGAATTGCACGGACGGTCAGCCGCGGCTGATGGGCTTCGGCATTGCCTCGCAACTGCGACGCGAGCGAGCCGCGCCCGAGACGCCCGAAAACCTCGCCGGCACGCTTGCCTACATGGCCCCGGAACAGACCGGTCGCATGAACCGCTCGGTCGACGCCCGCAGCGATCTGTATGCCCTCGGCGTCACCCTCTACCAGATGCTCACCGGTTCGCTGCCGTTCACGGCGGCCGATCCGGTGGAGTCGGTTCACTGCCATATCGCCCGCAAGCCGGTGCCGCCCAGCGAGCGGTTACCCGCTGTTCCCGCTATGGTTTGCCGGATTGTCATGAAGCTGCTCGCGAAGACGGCCGAGGAGCGTTACCAGACTGCCGGGGGCGTGGAGCGTGATCTGCGGCGCTGCCTAGACGCGTGGGAAACCCAAGGTGCCATCCGCGACTTTGCACCCGGTCAAGAGGACACGCCTGATCGCCTGCTCATCCCGGAAAAGCTATACGGGCGCGAGTGCGAGGTCGACACCTTGCTCGCCTCCTTTGATCGCATCGTCAAAAACGGCGGGCCGGAGCTGGTGCTGCTCTCCGGCTATTCGGGCATTGGCAAGTCCGCCGTTGTTCACGAATTGCACAGGGTGTTGATGCCGCCGCGCGGGCTCTTCGCTGCGGGAAAGTTCGACCAGTACAAGCGCGACATCCCTTATGCGACGCTCGCACATGCGTTTCAGAGCCTCGTGCGACCGCTGCTCAGCAAGTGCGACGCCGAGCTCGCCTGCTGGCGCGACCGCTTTCTCGAGGCGCTCGGGCCGAACGCACGGCTTACTGTCGACCTCGTGCCCGAGCTCAAGCTCATCATCGGCGAACCGCCGCCGGTCCCCGAGCTTGCGCCACAGGACGCGCAAAGGCGCTTTCAGCTGGTCTTCCAGCGCTTCATAGGTGTCTTCGCCCGGGTGAATCATCCATTGGCGCTCTTTCTTGACGACTTGCAATGGCTCGACGCGGCGACGCTCGATCTGCTCGAGGATCTGTTGACCCGGTCCGATCTGCAGCATTTCATGCTAATCGGTGCTTATCGCGACAACGAGGTAAGCCCCGACGATCCGCTGAAGCGCAAGCTGGAAGCCGTGAAGGCCGCTGGCGGCAAGGTGACAGAGATTTCGCTAGCGCCGCTTGTGCAAGCGCATCTGCAGCAGTTGCTCGCGGATGCGCTCCGCTGCGCACCCGCTCGCGCCGCTCCTCTCGCGCAATTAGTCCATCAGAAAACCGGCGGCAATCCGTTTTTCGCCATTCAGTTCCTGTCGTCGCTTGCCGACGAGGGCATGCTCACCTTCGAACACCATGCCGGCCGCTGGGCCTGGGATCTGGAGCAGATCAAATCCAAGGGCTATACCGATAACGTCGCCGACCTCCTAATCGGGAAGCTCACGCGCCTGCCGACCGAAACGCAGCAGGCGTTGCAGCAACTGGCGTGTCTCGGCAATAGCGCCAAGACGACGGTACTCGCACTGATACTCTGCGCGCCTGAGGAAAGCGTCCGGTCTGCGCTTTGGCCCGCAGTCCGACTGGAGCTGATCGAACGCGGCGCGGCGGGCTACCGGTTCGCACACGATCGCGTTCAGGAAGCGGCGTATTCGTTGATCGACGACGCCCGGCGACGTGAAGTGCACTATCGAATCGGCCGGCTGCTGGCCGAGCACACACCGGCTGGCAAGCGCGACGAAGCGATCTTCGAGATCGTCAATCATCTGAACCGCGCGATTCCGCTAATCGAGTCACGCGCGGAGCGGGACCATCTCGCCGAGTTCAACTTGATTGCCGGGCGGCGCGCCAAGGCTTCCACCGCCTACGCCTCGGCGCTCAACTATCTGGTTACTGGCGCGGCGCTCGTGGGCGACGATGGTTGGGCTCGCGTGCGGACACTCGCCTTCGCGCTGGAGTTGCACCGGGCCGAATGCGAATTTCTGACCGGCGCGCTGGCGGCGGCGGACGAGCGTCTGTCAGCACAGGCCGCGCGCACGATAGATGCGATGGAAGCCGCGCGCGTCGCATGTCTGCACATGGATCTGCACGTGACCCGCGATCAGAGCAGCCGCGCGGTCGCTGTTGGACTCCAATGCCTCAGGCGTCTGGGCATAGAGTGGTCACCGCAGCCGACGGACGCGAAAGCGCGCAGGGAGTACCAGCGGATTCGGGTTACCCTCGGAGGCCGCCCACTTGAAGCAATGATCAACCTACCCTTTATGACCGAGCCGGCACCCCTCGCAACTGTCGATGTGCTGGCCAAGCTGACGGTGCCTGCTTTTCACACGGATGCTAATCTGCTTTGCCTGGTCATCTGTCGCATGGTCAATCTTAGTCTCGCGCGCGGCAACGCCGACGCGTCCTCTTTCGCCTACGCATCGCTCGGCTTGATCGCCGGGCCGCGCTTCGGCGATTACGAGACCGGCTATCGATTCGGCCAGCTCGGCTACGAGCTGGTCGAGCAGCGCGGGCTTAAGCGCTACGATGCAAGGACCTATATGGCTTTTGGCGGCATGGTCCTGCCGTGGAAGCGGCCTTTCCGGGCTGGCCGCGAACTGCTGTATCGTGCCTTCGAGGCGGCCAATCGAAGCGGTGACCTTAATTTCGCGGCGCACAGCTGTAACCAGCTGAATACGAACCTCCTTGCTACCGGCGATCCGCTCGAGGAGGTGCAAGGCGAAGCCGAACGAGGTCTCGCGTTTGCGCGGAAGTTGCGATTCGGTGCGGTCATTGACCGCATTAGCGCTCAGTTGGGCCTAGTGCGGACGCTGAGGGGGCTCACGCCGACGTTTGGCCGATTCGACGATGAGAATTTTGATGAGATTCGGCTGGAGCGCCGCTTTGCGGAGAATCCGGATTTGGCCATGGCCGAGTGCTGGTACTGGATACGCAAGCTGCAGGCGCGGTTCTTCGCCGGCGACTATGGTTCGGCGCTCGATGCAGCCTCGCGGGCGCGACGGCTGCTTTGGGTGTCGCCAACCTTAGAGCTGGCCGAATATCACTTTTTTTGCGCGTTGTCTCGCGCCGCCTCATTCGATATGGCAACTGCTGAGGAGCGACAGGCTCACCTGGAGGCGCTTGCTGAGCATCAGAGGCAACTCGAGATGTGGGCGCGTGCTTGCCCGGAGAATTTCGAGAACCGGGCAGCCCTCGTGGGCGCGGAGATCGCCCGGATCGAAGGCCGCGCGCTGGATGCCATGACCCATTACGATCAGGCAATCCGGTCAGCCCATGCAAATGGCTTTGTCCACAACGAGGCGCTTGCCAACGAACTGGCTGCGCGCTTTTTTTCGATGCGCGGTTCTGAGAAAGCAGCGCGCGGCTACCTACAGGATGCCCATGACGCCTATCTGCGTTGGGGCGCACACGGCAAAGCGCGCCAGCTCGAACGATGCTACCCCGCCCTCAGGCACGATTCGGACCATCCGCGCCACACAATCACCCCCGGCACGCTAACAGAGCAGCTGGATTTCGCTACTGTGCTGAGCCTCTCAAGGATCGTGTCGAGCGAAATCGTGCTTGAGAATCTTATCGAAGCGCTGATGCGCACCGCAGTACAACACGCTGGGGCGCAACGCGGCCTGCTTGTACTTCCGAGGGACGCCGGGCTATGGATTGAGGCGCAGGCTCACACTGACAGCGGCTCAGTCACGGTCGTGCTCCGCGCGGCACCGATCTCCGCCGCCGAACTCCCGGAGTCGATTCTCCAGTATTGCGCGCGTACCCACGAGAGCGTCATCCTCGACGACGCCTCAGCTCGGGGCACGTTCGCTAACGACGAGTACATCGCTCTCGTGCATGCGCGATCGGTTCTCTGCCTGCCTTTCGTCAAACAGGGAAGGCTGATTGCCCTGCTTTATCTGGAAAACCATCTCGCCGCCGGTGCCTTTACCCCGGGAAGGATTGCGGTCCTCAACGTACTCGCTTCACTTGCCGCGATGACGCTGGAAAATGCCCGACTGTACCGTGACCTCGCGCAACGCGAAGCGAAGATCCGACGCCTCGTTGACGCCAACATCGTCGGAATCTTTATATGCCAACGCGAAGGTCGGATTCTCGAAGCTAATGACGCGTTCCTTCGTATCGTGGACTACGACCGTAACGATCTTCTGGCGGGACGCCTGTACTGGACTGACCTGACGCCACCGGAGTGGCTGGAGCAAACCATAAACCAGTGGATGCCGAGGCTGAAGGCCACGGGAACATTGGAGCCCTTTGAAAAAGAATACTTCAGGAAGGACGGTAGCCGCGTGCCGGTGCTGATCGGCGTTGCATTGCTGGACGAAAGCGGGACTCAGGGCATCGCGTTCGTGCTCGATCAGAGCGAGCGCAAACGTGCCGAAGCGGACGCACGCCAGATGCAACTCGAACTCGCGCATGCCAACCGCGTCACGGCGCTGGGGCAGCTCGTGGCCTCGATTAGCCACGAAATGAAGCAACCGCTCACCGCGACGGCCATCAACGCGTCAGCGGGGTTGCGGTGGCTTAGTCACACCCCCGCAAATGTGGAAGGGGCCCGCCAAGCGTTCGACCGCATCGTCCGCGACGCCGAGCGTGGAGGCGAGGTGATGAAGCGCATTCATGGCCTCGTAAAGAAGGCCTCGACGTGCGACGAGATGCTGCAGCTCAATGATGTGATCCGCGACGTCATGGCGCTCACGTCGACTGAAGCCCACGGAAAGGGTGTCGCTCTGCGGCAGCAGCTTGCGGAGGACTTGCCGCTGATTAAAGGCGACCGCGTGCAACTTCAACAGGTGATGCTGAACATCATTATTAACGCCATTGATGCGATGAGCGCTGCGGAAGCTGGGCCGCGGGAATTGACGATCAACACGGCCACCGATGACCCAAGTGCCATCCTGGTGACGGTCTGCGATTCCGGGCCGGGTATCGCGCCTGAGCACATCGAGCGCCTGTTTGAGCCGTTTTATACGACGAAGGCTAGTGGGATGGGCATGGGGCTGTCAATCTGCCTCTCGATCATAGAAGCACACGGCGGCCGATTGTGGGCGAGCGCAAACGTACCGCGCGGCGCGATCTTCCAGTTCACGGTGCCTGTCCCTCGGACTGTTTCAGTGTAAGCGGGTCTCGCATCGCTCACCACAGATTGTCGCATGACGGGCGTTCGTCTTCCGTCAATCCCTGCGATCGCTCGAAGGGCTGACGATGGCCGAGATGGAATGGACACCCCTCCCTTCCAAGACCTCGACCCGCAGACGCCGGTAGGGGCGTGACTGTTCCCTC
>BBSL01000322.1 GCA_001319865.1 Burkholderia sp. E7m39
GCATGTCGCAGGCGATCAAGCGTTGCGGCGCCGAGCATTTTGTTGGTCGCGAACGCATCACCCCATTCCGTAAAATCAAGATTGCTGGTCAGGACTGTCGATGTACGTTCGTACCGTTCGGCGATCAGATCGTGGAAGTCTTCATCTTCGGGCGTGCGCATGGGTTTCAGTCCGAAATCGTCAATGATGAGCAGTGGCACCTTGGCAAGCGCCTGGAAGCGCCGTTCGTAGGAGCCGACAGCCTGTGCGTTGCGCAGCGCGCCGAGAAGTCGGGTCTGGGTCATGAACAGGACATCGTGACCTTGCCGGGCGGCCGCATGGCCTAATGCCTGCGCCAGATGGGACTTGCCCGTTCCACATGGACCGGCGATCAGCACGCTGACCTTCTCTTCGATAAAGCGGCAGGTCGCCAGATCATGAACAACAGCACGATTGAGATTCGGCAGGCGGTCGAAGTCGAAACCTTCCAGTGTCTTCTGGCCACGGAAGTTCGCGCGGCGCATGCGGGCGTCGAGCTTGCGATGATCGCGCCGTGCGATCTCGTCCTGGATGAGCAACGTCAGGAAGTCGGTATAGGCGAGCTTACGGTCGATGGCTTCACGGTTGCGCGCTTCGAGCGTGTCCAGGATGCCGGACAGTCGCAATTGCTTAAGGGAAGACGTGAGTTCGGGAATTGGATTCATGTTCAATGGATCAGGAGGGTCTGGGTATCGCGGCAGAAGCGGCCGCCGTGGGTGTAGGTGGTCGCCCCCGATTCAACGGGTTCGGTCGACAGCCAGCTCTGGTCGAGGCCTTTCTGCAGGATCAGCTTGACGGCTTTGTAGCTTGGCGTGCCGAAGTGATTCGCGCGACGGCAGGCCGCCTCCAGGCGAGACGCGCCGAACTGCTGGGCGAAGCGCAGCACGCCCTGTACGGCGCGCAGCTTGATGAGAACCTGATCGCCGAAGAGCGCGTGAACAAGCGCGTAGCAGGACGGCCCGATGCGCTGCGCTTCTCTCAGGCACCATTGGTTGTCGTGCAGTTGCCAGGCCTGTGCTGCTGGCGGCATGTGATCGGCCACCGTGCTACGCGTTCCTGGCGCAGTCTGGCGGATATGCGATGCCGACAGTTCGTGCTCGTAGTAGAGCTGCACCATGGTGGCGGTTGCCTTGAGCCACAGATCTTTACCGGCAAGCCGGAACGGCACGGAATAGTAGGCGCGCTGGAACTGCACATGGGCGTCGCGATGGACCTTCACGCGCGCCCAGGTTGCCAGCTCGGGCGGCACATCGGGAAGCGGCAGCAACAGCGCCTGTTCGACGTCTTCGAAACGATTGAGCGGCACCTCGCGCGTCGTCCCATGCGTCCGGGTGCTGGCCTCGTGCATTACCCAGGCTCGCGCTTGCCGGTTGGCGTCATCAAGATCACGGAATTCGCGAAGAGGAAGGAAGCTCGACTTCACGTATTTGACGCCCGATTCGACAATTCCTTTTTTAGCCGGGTCCCTCGGCGGACACGGATCGACCTTGAACGAATACCCTTCGGCGCATTGCGCGTAGGCCCGCTGGACTTCGGGTTCGTAGATACAGGCCTTGACGATGGCACACTTGGGATTGTCGATGTTCTGTGCCCG
>BBSL01000323.1 GCA_001319865.1 Burkholderia sp. E7m39
GTCACCCGCGCCGCGTGGTCCGCAGCGCGAAAGACCGGAATTCTAGACACTTGCCCCGGCGGTTGCAAGTGGTTTTTTGATGTGCGTAAAGCGCATGACATATAGGCCCGCTACCCACCCCAGCCACCCGCGCCAGCCACGCTCAAGAAGCAACTGCGTGCCGCTCCATCACTCGCGATACGAGCTCTAGATAGTG
Source organism: Burkholderia sp. E7m39 (assembly GCA_001319865.1). Classification (GTDB taxonomy): domain Bacteria; phylum Pseudomonadota; class Gammaproteobacteria; order Burkholderiales; family Burkholderiaceae; genus Paraburkholderia; species Paraburkholderia bengalensis. Next base: position 197 of record BBSL01000323.1, read on the forward strand.
GTCGAGATCGGGCGTCGCGCGATTGGCTTCCTTCGCGAGATCGTCCCAGCGGCGCAAACGCAGCGCGTCTTCCGCAAAAGGCTTAGCGAGGAACGTCTGCGCCTCGTCGTCGCTGAAAATTCCGCCTTGCAACTCAAGACTGCGCACGGAATCTGCCGACAACTTCCCAAAGTACGCCGCATCGATCGCGCACAGGCAGCGCTTCGCGTCGACGTGCAACCGGATCGGCTCCAGCACTGCCTCCGGCAACACCGGCCGCAGAAACGGCAGCGCAAAGTATTGATGCAGATCGTCGATGCCTCGCGCTGTCGGCGTTTCGCCCTGCCGATTCAGCAAATGCCCCAGGTCATGCAGAAACGCGGCCGCGACCAACTCGTCCGAAGCGCCCTCGGCTTCCGCCAGCGCGCCGCTTTGCAACGCGTGCTCGCACTGCGTCACCGGTTCGCCGCTGTATGCGAGTTGGCCGTGCACCTCGAACAATCCGCGAATGTCGTTCAGACTCAATGCCACAACATCACTCCCACGGAAGAGAAAAAGTCTTGAGATTCGTGAAGCTCTTCATCGCTTCCTGCACGCCTTCCTTGTAGCCGAGGCCGGAATCCTTGATGCCGCCGAACGGCGTCAGCTCCACGCGATATCCCGGCACCTCCCACACGTTCACCGTGCCCACGCGCAACTCGTTGATGAAGCGCGTCATCGCGTCCTGGCGGTTCGTGCACAGCCCGCACGACAGACCGAATGGCGTGCCGTTGCTGATGCGGATCGCGTCGTCGATCGTGTCGAACGTGATGATCGGCGAGACCGGGCCGAACGTCTCCTCGCGGATCAGCGTCATGGACGGATCGACCTGATCGACGACCGTCGGCGAGTACAGCGCGCCTTCGCGCTTGTTACCCGTCAACAGACGCGCGCCGTGCGCGACCGCTTCGTTCACGCGCGCTTCGAAGAGCCGCGCCGCGTCGGTGTCGATCACCGTGCCCATCTGGTTCGACGTATCGAACGGATCGCCATAGGTCCATTCGCGCGTCTTCTCGACCACCAGATCCGTGAAGCGCGCGGCGATGCGCTTCTGCACGATCATCCGCTTGACGGCCGTGCAGCGCTGCCCCGAATTCTTGTAAGAGCCTTGCACGGCCAGTGCCGCCGCGCGCTCGACATCCGCGTCTTCGAGCACGATCAGCGGGTCGTTGCCGCCGAGTTCGAGCACGACGCGCCGATAGCCCGCGCGCTCCGCAATATGTTTCCCGATCGCCACGCCGCCCGTGAATGTGACGAGTTCGGCGAGCGGATTCGTGATCAGTTCGTCGGCGATTTCGCGCGGGTCGCCCGTCAGCACTTGCAGCATCGGCGCGGGCAGCCCGGCTTCGTAGAGCAGATCGGCGAAATAGAACGCCGACAGCGGCACTTTCTCCGACGGCTTCAGAATCACGCGATTGTTCGTCGCGATCGCAGGCGCGACCTTGTGCGCGACCTGGTTCATCGGGTGATTGAATGGTGTGATCGCGACGATCACGCCCGCGAGCGGATCGCGCTGCGTGAACACGCGACGCTTCTTGCCATGTGGCGTCAGATCACACGAGAAACTTTGGCCGTCGTCGCGCAGCGCTTCGATCGATGCGAACTTCAGCACGTCGGCGACCCGCCCGATTTCATAGCGCGAGTCCTGCTTCGACAAACCCGATTCGAGCGAGATCAGATCCGATGCCTGCTCCAGCCGCTCGCGCAGCAGGATGCCCGCGCGTTCGAGAATCTGCGAGCGCTCGTAGCGCGTGAGCTTCGGGGCATACGCAGCCGCGTACTCGAACGCGGCGCGCACATCGTCGACGCTCGCCATCGGCACCGTGCCGACCCGCATGGCCGTGTACGGATCGAACACGTCGAGCGTGCGCGAACGCGCCGCGTGCTCGCCCTTCAGACGCAGCGCTTCCGCGCGAAACGCGGGGTGATCGTTGGATTCGATGATTGCGTTCATGATGCCGCCACGTGGTTGAGCGCGAGATCGAATACATCGAAATTGCGCAGACGCTTGCCGGCGACGCGCGCAGCATCAACGCGTCGGTTGAAGATCAGCGGCACCACCTGTTCGGAGATGCCGCCGTGCGAACGCAGCGGCACGGTCAGCCCTGAAAGATCGTGCTCATCGCGGCGAGTGCCGAGCGCCGTATTTATCTTGCTGACCACGACGATGTCGCCGACGCGGTCGTTCGGCAATTCGAAGCGCTCGCAGGCGGCCTGGTTGTCGAGCACGACTTCGATGTCCTGCAAGCCGCCAAGCCGTTCGATCACCTGACGCGCGTTCGCATCGGCGGGCAGATAGATCGTCGCGAACGAACCGAGCGCGCCGTGATGCACGACGTACGGATCGGTGATCGGCAGAATCACGCGCGCCGCGCGCGCGCCGAGCCATTCGTCCATCAGGTCCTGCAGATAGATCACGTTCGGCTCGCCCGTCTGCGGATCATGCTTCGCGTTCATGCCGTGGTCGGCGGTGAGGGCGATCACCCAGCCGAGCGCGTCGAGCTGCGCCAGATAGCCGTCCATCATCGCGTAGAACGCGTTCGCGCCTTCCGTGCCGGGCGCCCACTTGTGCTGGATGTAGTCGGTGGTCGACAGATACATCAGGTCGAGCTTGCGCGTCTGCGCGAGCCGCACGCCCGCCGCGAACACGAATTCCGACAGACCCGCGCTGTACACATCGGGCAAGGGCAGGCCGACCAGGTCGAGCACTTCGTCGATGCCGTTTTCTTCCAGCGTCACCTTGTCGGCCTTTTCCGCCGAGAAGCAGATGCCCTTCATCTGGTTGCCGAGCAGTCGGCGCAGCTTGTCCTTCGCCGTGACGACGGCGACGGCGACGCCCGCGTCGGCGGCAGCCGCGAGCAGCGTCGGCGCGCGCAGATAGGCGGGGTCGTTCATCATCACTTCGGCGCCCTTGCCTTCATTGGCCTGCGGGTCCCAGAAGTAATTGCCGCATATGCCATGCACGGAAGGCGGCACGCCGCACACGATCGACAGGTTGTTGGGGTTCGTGAACGATGGAATCACGCAGTCGCCTTTGAACGCCGCGCCATCGCGCAGCATCTTGCCGATGAACGGCGCGACGCCCGCTGCCACCGCCGCTTCCAGATAGTCGTACTCGCAGCCGTCGACGCACACGACCACCGTCGGCTTCGCAGGCAGCGCGTAGCTGCGGCCATTCACTTCGACATTACGTCCGGATTGGATTGCCATCGTTTCTCTTCCCTGCGCGTCGCCGACGCGTGTTCTTGATTCGTTCAGGCGAGCACCGCGCTCAAGCCATCGTCTTCGTCACCCGACGCATTTGTCGCGCCGGGCTCAACTGCCTCATGCGCGCGCCGCCTGCCGCCCTCGACGTGCGCGAGCATCTGACGCGCGGCGCCGTCCGCATCGCGCGCGGCGAGCGCCGACAGAATCGCGCGATGCTCGGCGAGCGACTGCTCCATCGCGTCCCCGCGCACGCTCAACGCGGCACGCCGGAACAGATTCAATTCGCCGACCAGCCGCCGATACGTCTCATACAGCTTGCCGTTGCCCGCCGACGCAACGATCGCGTCGTGAAACGCCACATTCGAGCGCGCGTACGCGCCGTGATCGGCTGCGTCGAGCGCGCCGCGCATCGCGTCGACATGCGTGCGCAGCGCCGCCAGTTGCGGGGCATCGATACGCGCCGCGAGCATCCGGCACGCTGCCTCTTCGAGCACCGCGCGCACCGCGTAAATCTCGTCGGCTTCCGCCAGCGTCACGGTGCGCACGAACACGCCGCGATTCTTCTCGTTGCGTACGAGCCCCGCCTGCTCCAGCGCGCGAAACGCCTCGCGAACCGGCCCGCGCGACACCTGCAGACGCGTGGCCCATTCCGCCTCGTTGAGCTTGGCGCCGGGCGCGAGCTTGCCGTCGACGATGTGCCGCTCGATCTCGTCGCGCACCAACGCCGTCAGCGAATGCCGCCTGACCAATTCGATCCGGTCGCCTGAGTCAATTTCCATATTTTCGGTCATTTCGACAATTTTTGCCACATCGATATCTGCGGTGTGCCGACACAGGCACACCTCACGAAAAATCAGGAAACGTCGTGGATCTCAGTCCACGCGACGGCGCGGCACACGCGCGGCGATCAGCAGCAGCGCGGCGAGCGAAGCGAGCAGCAAGGTCAGCGACAACGCCGACGCCGGCAGGTAATAGCCGCGCTCCACCTGACCGACGACGACGATCGGCACGGTGGCGAAACCAGGGGGATAGACGGTGAGCGTCGCGCCCAGTTCGCCCAGCGACAGCGCGAAGCCGAGCGCCAGCGACGCGCGAATGGCGGGCACGAGTTGCGGCAGCACGACGCGGCGCAGCACCATCGACGGCGGCGCCCCGAGGCTCGCGGCGGCTTCACGCAGAACGGTCAGTTCGGGCCGCAACGCGGCCGCCGCGCAGCGGTAGCAGAACGGCAGCACCAGCGCGAGCTGCACGAACACGACGATGGCAGCGGAACTCGACAGATCGACGGGCTTCTTGTGATACGCGATCAGCACGGCGAGCCCGAGCACGACGCTCGGCACGCCGTTGGGCATCATCGCGATGGTATCGACGAGCGCGCCGAGGCCGCGGCGGTCGCGTCCTTCGAGCGCGAGCGCCAGCCACAAACCGAGAATCGTGCCGAGAATCGCGACGCCGAAGCCGATCTGCAGGCTCGTCACCAGCGCATCGAAATCGCTGCCGCCGAGGCGCTCGAACCAGCGCATGCTGAAGCCGTCGGGCAGGATCGTGCCCGACCAGTGCGCGGCAACGCTCGACAACGCCACCACGATCACGGGCAGCACGAACAGCCAGAAACACATCAGCGCGGCGAGACCCAGCAGCAAAGCGCCCGTCATGCGCGCAAACAGTCCGCGCTGCACGGGCCGCGCGCGATGATGCACGGCGGGCAGCACGGTTTGATCGACGTCGGACATTACTTCGCTCCTCTCACCTTGCGCTTGTTGACCTGCCGATACAGCGCATACAACGACAGCGACATCGCCAGCATCACGACGGCGCCCGCGGCGGCCGTCGGCAGATCGAGATCGACGGTCGCCGAACTGTAGATCGCCACGGGCAGCGTGATCAGATGCGCGCTGCCGAGCACGAGCAGAATGCCGAACTCGTTCAGCGTCAGCAGGAAACACAGGATCGTGCCCGCCGCGATGCCCGGCCAAGCGAGCGGCACGATCACGCGGAACGCGACCATCCAGCCATTCGCGCCGAGACTGCGCGCGGCTTCGATCAGCCGCATGTCGAGCATCGCGAACGACGCGAGCGTCGGACGCACGACGAACGGCGCGTAGAACACGACTTCCGCGAGAATCACGCCGCCGATGCCGAACAGGAAGTCGAGCGGCGGCGCTTCGAGATGAAACAGCCGCTGCAAGCCGATGCTGACGGAGCCTTGCGAGCCGTACAGAAAGATCAGCGTGAACGCGACGAGAAACGACGGAAACGCCACGAACAGCTCGAGAAACCGCGTAACGAGCCTCGCGCCCGGAAACGGCTTGAAGAACAGCAGCGACGCAATCGCCACACCGAGCAGCGACGCGAGCCCGGCGCTCGCGAACAGAATCCACAGCGTCGTGCCGATCACGCCGCTCGTCTCCGGGTTCCGGAAGAACGCCGAGTACGCATGAAAACCCAGTCCATGCTCGCCCGACAGGCTCAGCAGCACGAGGCGCACGAGCGGATAGATCACGAGCGGACCGAGCACGACGACGGCAAGAAACAGCAAATGCCATTGCGACAGACGCTCGCGCCGGCGCCTCGCCGCTGCGTGCGAGGCGGCCGTCGCGGCGCGCAACGCATCCTTCGATGCGGCGAGCGCGTCAGGGCTGACCTCAGGGCTGGATAAGGACGACATCGTCTGCCTCGTAGCGCAAGGAAACGCGCGCGCCCTTTTCGGGCGTCACGCCGGTGCCGCGCTGCATCGAGACGAGCACGGGTTCGTTGGGCATCGCGTCGAGCGCGACCTGCACGGACAGCACCGAGCCGTACCATTCGACGGACGCGATCGTGCCGTGCAATTGCCCTTCGCCGAGCGGTACGATGCGCATCGCTTCGGGCCGCAGACACGCGACGCGTTCGCGCTCGCCATAACGCGCATCGCCGAGCGCGAACGCGATGTTCGGCGGCAGCAGATTGGCCGCGCCCAGATAACGCGCAACGAACGCGTCGTTCGGCTGGTCGTAGAGTTCCTGCGGCGTGCCGAGTTGCGCGATATGGCCTTCGCGCATCAGCAGCGTGCGATCGGACAGCACGAGCGCGTCGTCCTGATCGTGCGTCACGCAGACGATGGTCAGATTCGGAAGGCGCTCATGCAGCGCCTTCAGTTCGGAGCGCACCGACGCGCGCAGATTGGCGTCGAGCGCGGACAGCGGCTCGTCGAGCAGCAGCACGTCCGGCTCGATCACGAGCGCACGCGCGAGCGCGACGCGCTGCTGCATGCCGCCCGACAATTGCGCGGGCATCACGTGGCCGGCGTCGCCGAGCTGCACGAGCTTGAGCGCGTCGGCCACGCGGCGCGCGACCTCTTTGGTCGGAATACGCCGCGCGCGCAAGCCGAACGCGACGTTTTCGAATACGGACAGGTGCGGGAACAGCGCATAGCTCTGGAA
>BBSL01000324.1 GCA_001319865.1 Burkholderia sp. E7m39
GGCCGAGCACGGTCAACAGTTCGCCACGCTCGATCGTCAGCGACAGATCGTCGAGCACCGTGCGCGAGCCGAAACGCACGGTCAGGTGCTCGATCTGCACGCCGCCGGGCGCGCCTGTCTGCGCGATGCCCTGTGCGCGCGGCGTGGCGTCCAGCGCGCCAGCAAGAGTTGCAGTATTCACCGGGACCATCCTCCTACGTTGGTGACTTTGGTTGGCGCCTTTTGCTTGGCACCTTCGGTCGGCACATTTGGTCGGCACCTTTGCTTGGCGCGTTCGCTTGGCGCGTTTGGTTGGCGCCTTCAAACGTCTTGAGGCACTTCCAGGCGCCCTCATGCATCTGGCGCGGCGCGACGAAAGCCGTGTCGCGCCGCGCGTCTTTCATCAAACGCCCGATTTATTTCGGCTTGACCACTTCGAGCTGCTTGCCCGAGTTGCCGATCACGTCGTTCTTCCAGCGCGCCGTCCAGTCGGCCTTCTTCGCCATCACCTGGTTCCAGTCGACGGGAATCAGCTTCACGCCCGCGATCGCCTGCTTGACGGCCGCGCCGTTCTTGCCCGACAGCGCGACGTCCGTGCGGCCCGGAATGCCGAAGATGTCCGGCACCTTCGACTGCACTTCCGTCGACATCAGATAGTCGATCAGTTTCTTGCCTTCCGCCTGGTTCGGGCCGTTCTTGATCAGGCCGATCGCGTACGGCAACTGGAACGTCGTCGGCTGGCCGCCCGGCTCCGCTGCGAGGAAGATCGGCTTGAGCGACAGACCGCCGTTGGCGGCATCGTCGAGGTCCATCTGCAGATCGCCGTTCGCCACCGCGATTTCGTTACGCGACAGCAGCACGTCGAGATAGCCAGTGCCCTTCGTGTGGAACTTGGCGCTCTGCTCCAGCTTCTTCAGGTAATCGAACGCCTTGTCTTCGCCCATCAACGACGTCGTCAGGATGATCACGGCCATGCCGTCGCCCGCCGTCGCCGGGTTCGAGTACGCGACCTTGCCGCTGTAATCCGGGTGCAGCAGGTCGGCGAACGTCTTCGGCTGGTTCTTCACGACTTCCGGATTGATCGCGAACGAGAAATAGTTGTTCACGAACGTCGCCCACGCGCCGTCCGATGCCTTCGCGATTGCCGGGACGTTCTTGTAGTTCGCGCTCTGGTAGTTCTGCAGCAGCCCCGCTTGCGCCGCCTGCTGGATGAACGGCGGCAGCGTGACGAGCACGTCGGCTTTCGGTGCGTCCTTTTCGACGGTGGCGCGGTTCACGACTTCGCCGCTGCCTGCCGTCACGATATTGACCTTCACGCCTTCCTGCTTCTCGAACGCGGGCAACACGTCCTTATAAAGGTTCTCGAGGCCGTCGGCCGTGTACAGCACGACCGCGCCCGCTGCGTGCGCGGACATCGCGCCGCCGAGCGCGGCCGCCGCGATCAGCGCCGGCAGCAGCTTGCGAGCCGCGCGACCGATGTGGCCCGTCGAGCGAAGGTGATCCGTCGTTTTCATGTCGTTCTCTCCGAAAGGCAAAAAACCTGTGGGTAACCCGTTAGTGGTGGTGAGCGGACGTTGCGACGGGCGCGCCGTCCGCCTGACGTTGCGGCCGAAGCCGCGGCAAATTGCAGATTGCTGACAACTTTTTTTGCGGCGCTTGCGCCAAGGCATCCCTCCGACGATTACGTGCTGGTGAACGCCTTGCCTGAACGGGCACGGCAAGGATGGGCTTTCTTTGTGACACCGAGGTGAAGATTCTGCCGATTTCCACAAAATGACACAAATAGCCAATAATATGCAAATGCTCCGATGCGCGACGGCGCGCATCTCGCCCGTATCCGCACACACCCGAAGGAGGCTCTGTGATTCTTGGAAACGACCCCATCCTGCTCACGCCGGGACCGCTGACGACCTCGCCCGCCACGCGCCAGTCGATGCTGCGCGACTGGGGATCGTGGGACGCCGCGTTCAACCGGATGACGCAGAGCGTCTGCGCCGATCTGGTCGAAATCGTACATGGCGAAAATGACTACGTCTGCGTGCCGCTTCAGGGCAGCGGCACGTTCGCCGTCGAGGCCGCGCTCGGCACGCTCGTGCCGCGCGACGGCCGCGTGCTGGTGCCGAACAACGGCGCGTACTGCGCGCGCATCGTCAAGGTGCTGCAGCGCATGGGCATCGCGTATGTCGAACTGCCGCTGCGCGAAGACCAGCCGGTGAGCGCGGCCGCCGTCGAAGACGCGTTCAACCGCGATCCGCGCATCACGCACGTCGCGCAAGTGCATCTGGAAACGAGCGCGGGGCTGCTCAATCCGCTCGACGACATCGCGGCCATTTGCAAGCGCCACGGCAAGAGCCTGATCGTCGATGCCATGAGTTCGTTCGGCGCGCTGCCCATCGACCTGCGCGAGGGCGGCATCGACGCGCTGGTGTCGGCGAGCGGCAAGTGTCTGGAAGGCGTGCCCGGGATGGGCTTCGTGATCGTGCGCCGCAGTGTGCTCGAAGGCTGCGAGGGCCGTTCGCCGTCGCTCTCGCTCGATCTGTACGACCAGTTCGCGTACATGCAAAAAACCACACAATGGCGCTTTACGCCACCCACTCACGTGCTGGCTGCATTGCGCACGGCACTCGACCAGTTCATCGCGGAAGGTGGTCAGCCGGCGCGCGGCGCGCGCTACGCGCGCAACTGCGAGGCGCTGATCGACGGGATGAAGGCGCTGGGCTTCGAGACCTTCCTTCCCGCCGATGTGCAGGCGCCCGTGATCGTCACGTTCCACGCGCCGCGCGATTCGAAGTGGCAATTTGCGGAGTTTTATGCAGCTGTGCGCGATGCCGGCTACATCCTGTATCCGGGCAAGCTCACTCAGGTGGAGACGTTCCGGGTCGGCTGCATCGGCTCGATCGAAACGAACGAGATGCACAACGCCGTCGCCGCGATCGGCAGGACGCTGGCGCGACTCGGTATCAGCGTGCGATGAAATGACCAGGCGCGACACTCACGCAATCAGGATTTCGGGCCCGCGCGCCGTGATCGCCTTCGCCAGCGCGCGATCCGGCGCGAGTTCCGTGACGACGTAGCGCGCCTTCTCCAGCCCTTCGATGCGCACGGGTGTCACGCGGCCGAACTTTGAGTTGTCGGCGACCACGATGACCGTGTTGCCCGCGCCGATCATCCGGCTGCGCACTTCGGCCGCCATGCGCGAGTAGTCGGACAGATGCGCGTCCGGCGTGATGCCGCCCGCGCCGATCAGTGCGAAGTCCGCGTGATAGTGCGACAGCTGGTTGATCGTATCGAGGCCGAATGCGGCGTCTTCGTTGTCCGACAGCTCGCCGCCGAGCAGCGTCACGCGGTTGTCGTTGCGCCGGCCGAGCAGCAGCGCGATGCGCCAGTCGTTCGTATAGACGCTCAGACGGTGGCGGTCAGTCAGCGCGCGCGCGACGGCGTGCGTCGTGCTGCCCGAATCGATGATGACGGAGGCGCCGTCCGGCACCAGTTGCGCCGCACGCTCGCCGATGGCGCGCTTCGCGCCTGCGTTGGCGGCATCGCGCGTGTCGAGGTCCGGCTCGCGGCGATCGCTCGACAACGCGCCGCCGTGCGTCGTCACGATCAGGCCGCGCTCGGCGAGGGCGTTCAGATCGCGGCGGATCGTCTCGCGCGACACGTTCAGTTCGCGCACCAGTTCGGCGACCGACAGCGCGCCCGTCCTCGTGACCTTAGCCAGAATGTATTGATGACGTTGTTCTGCCAGCATCGGGTATGTGGGCCGCCGTCAGGCGGCGAGCGTGTAGGGAGAATAGGGCAAACCGCCGTATTGTATTACGCACGGACAGGCGGCGCGGCAGACGGGGCTGCGCGCGGGCTTCGGCAGATGAGCGGGTTGCATGAGGGGCTTGCCGGTCGATCCACCGATGCGCCGCGCATGGAACCGATCGCGTGCGCCTGTCGCGAGCGACGGTGTTGCACGCGGCGCATCCCTGCTAATCTGAGCGGTCTCCTCACGCATCCCCGATGCGCCTCGTCGCCCCCTCTGCCAATGCCGCCCCTGATTCGCCGACTACGACTGCTGTTTCACGCGCTGCGCTACGGCGCGCGTCTCATCTGGCTCGCCGCGCCCGAGCATCACAAGCTGCACTGGATCGTCACGCTGGCGAGGCGGGTTCACGCGTCGCCGAGCGCTCGCGCGAGCGTGCATCGCGCGCTGCCCAATCTCGGTCCGCTGGCGAGCGCGTTCGTCGAATCGCTCGCGCGCCGTCCCGAGCTCGCGACGGGCACGCTGCACGACGCGATCGACGCCGTCACCCACTTCGAAACCCCGCTTCCGCCCGACGAGGTGGAGCACGCGATCGCCGCGGCGCTCGGGCGCCCCGTGTCCACACTGTTCGCGTCGATCGATCTGACACCCGCGCGCAACGGCTTTGCCGAGCAGACCCATGTGGCGCGCCTTGCCGAGCCGATCAACGGGCATCGCGACATCGCGCTCAAGCTCGTGCGCGCGAAGCAGGTCCAGGAAATCGCCGACGAGGCCGCGCTGCTGCGCTGGGTCGCTCGGTGGCTGGAGACGCTGTCGAAGCCGGCGCGGCGTCTGCGCCTGCGCGTGCTCGCCGACGCCTTCACGCAGGAGATCTTGCGCCGCTTCGATCTGCGCGCCGAAGCCGCGAACCTGAGCCAGAGCGCGCATCACTTCGACGGCGACAAGCGTCTGGCCATTCCCGCCGTGATCTGGGAATTGTGCACCGACCGCACGCTCGCGATGCAGCGCATCGAGTCGCTGCCCGCGCTCGATCTGTCGGGTCTGTCGGCGCACGGCGTGAAGCTCGTGCCACTAGCCGAGCACATCGTCGAAGTAGTCACCGAGCAGGCATTCGAGCACGGCTTCTTTCACGCGACGCTCGACGCCCGCCGCGTGCGCGTGAGCATCGAGCCGGACACGCTGGGGCGCATCGTTCTCGCGGACTTTGCCGTGATGTCGAGCCTGTCGACGCAGGAGCGCGAGTTTTTTCGCCACGGCGCGACGGCGCTGTTCGAGCGGGACTACGGAAGGCTCGCGCATCTGCATCACGATGCCGGTCATGTGTCGGCCGACACGCGCCCCGAAAAGCTCGAAGCCGAGTTGCGCACGCGCGCCGAAGCGCAGTTCGTGCCGCAATCGCACGAGCGCTACGCGGGCGCGCTGTTCCATCATCTGCTGTTCGCCGTGCATCCGTTTGGCGGCGACGTGCCGCCGCGTCTTGCGGCTGCGCAGCGCGCATTCGGCCAGGCCGAGATGCTCGCGAACGCGCTGCATCCGGGCGTCGATTCGTGGAAGATCGCGCGCTCGGTGCTGATCGCATTGGCGCGGCGCGAGCGGGATCATCGCGGCTGGGTCAGGCATATCGCGCAGGAGTTGCCGCATCTTGCGCATCTGGCGCCGCGCATCCCGAGGCTCGCCGCGCACTATCTGCAGCAACAGCACCACGCGACGCCCGTGCGGCAGCAGACCCAACTCGTCAGCGACGTGCTGCTCGAATATCGCCGCACCCGCACGCTGCTGTGGGCGTGCACGATCTGCGGCGGGCTGCTCGGCGCGATTGCCGTGCTGCTCGCGTTCTGAGCGGCGCGCTGCGCGCTCGCGCGGGTTGCTGCGTGCTTGCTGCGTGCTTGCTGCGTGCTTGCTGCTTCTTGCTGCTTCTTGCTGCTTCTTGCCGCTTCTCGCTTGCCGAGATCGCGCGAGTGCAGCTTCAAACAAGACGGCACCGTTCCTCTGCGCCGATACTGCATGCTTCCCGTTTGCGGTTCGAGTCGTTCGATGCTGGCCGTTTTCAATGCCTTCGTTTTCGTGTTCCTGTGGTCGACGGGCTTCGTGGTTGCGCGCGCGATCAAGCCCTACGCCGATCCGAATCTCTTCCTGCTGGCGCGCTTCGGCGGCACGGCGCTGCTGTTCGCGGCGGCCGCGCTTCTGGCGCGCGTCGAGTGGCCGAAGGGCCGCGCAACGGTCAAGCATCTGATCGCGGGCGCGCTGCTGCAAGGCGTGTATCTCGGCGCGGGCTACTGGGCCGTCGCGCAGGGCATGAGCGCGGGCATCATGGCGCTGCTCGGTGCGCTGCAGCCGCTGCTGACGGCAGCCGCGGCGGCGCCGCTCTTCGGCGAGCGGCTGTCGGGGCGCGGCTGGACGGGCATGCTGCTCGGTCTCGCGGGCGTCGCGCTGGTGCTCGAACCGAAGCTCGCGGCCGCGCCTTCTGCCGTCGCGCAAGGCAGTGCCGGCAGCGTGCCGCAATGGCTGATCGTCGGCGTGTCGATACTCGCCGTCGGCGCGATCACGGCGGGCACGCTGATCCAGAAGACCTCGCTGTCGAAAGCCGATATCCGCAGCGCAAGCGCAGTACAGAACATCGGCGCGGCTGTCGTCGTGCTCGCGTTCGCGCTGGCGCTGGGCGAGCATCGGTGGGTCGCGTCGCCGACGCTGTGGGTATCGCTCGCGTGGGGCATCGTGATGCTGTCGGGCGTGAGCGTCACGCTGCTCGTGTGGATGGTCCGGAGCGGCGACGCGTCGCGCGCCACGGCGCTGCTGTTTCTCGCGCCGCCGCTCGCGGCGCTCGAAGGCTATGTCGGGTTCGGCGAGACGCTGACGGTTGTGCAGGTGGCAGGCTTCGTCGTCGCGTTGATCGGGGTGCTGCTGGCGCGGTCTTGAGTGGTTTCGATGCGGGGATTGGGCGGAGGTTGGGCGCGAGCGTCGAATGCGGGCGCTGAATGCCGGTAATGCATGCGAGCGTGGAAGGCGGGCGCTGAATGCCGGTATTGCATGCGAGCGCAGAGTGCGGGCGCCGAACACAGGCATTGCACGCGAGCGCAGAGTGCGGGCGCCGTACACAGGCTTTGCATGCGAGCGCAGAGTGCAGCCGTTGAACGCGCATTCATGAATGCGCTTGCGCGCCAGCCGTCGCGAAAGCGCACTGCCGAGCCGAGTTCGACGTCAATCCGCGGTATCGGCGCTTGCCGGCAACTTCGCGCGCGCCTTGCTGCTGGGCGCGGGCGACCACGCGGGCCGCGTCTTGCGCTGCGAATCGACGACGACGATATAGCGCCCCGCCCACGGCGTCGCGACGCGGTCCGAATGCAGCACCCACAGCGACCTGCCCTGCGCGACGAGCGCCTCGTAATCGCGATCGAGAATGCCGTAGTGGTCGAGAAACACGTTCAGCGACGCCGGTATCCGCACGCAGCCCTTCGAATGGCGCACGCCGAGAATCGGCTCGAGCTTGTCGGGATCGGTGGCGTGCATCTGAAAACGCATCTGCGACATGCCGCCCTTGCCCCAGCCGCGCTCCCCCTGTGCCCAGCCGAGATCGAAGATGCGCATGTCGTGCTTGCCGTATCCGCGGATACCGTTCTGATTCATCGTGCCCTCCGCGCGGAAATCCATGTTGTCCGGCGTGTGCTCGAAAACGCCCAGCGGCGTGACGAAGTGATCGAACTGCCCCGGCCGCCCCGTCGCGACAGGCGAGGCGCCGATCATCTGCCAGGCGTCCAGAGGGGCCGCCCGAAAGTAGATGAACAGCGCCTGCACGTTCTCGCTGCGATCGACGAGCACCACATACTCGCCCGACAGATCGCCGAGATCGTTCTGCCCGAGCGCCTGCTCCATACGCTCGCCGTACGCGCGCTGCTCGGCGGCGGGCACCTTCAGACGGCGCGTGACGCTCTGCGCGAAGACGTCGCGCATCAACAGCGCGCGACGCGGATCGACGCCACCGACGGCGTCGTGCACCGCGACAGCGGAAGCATCGACGGTTGCGCTCGCCGCATCTGAGGACACGCCGACGGCCGACGCGTTGCGCATGAGCGAAGGCGGTGAGGCAGGCGCGGCCAGCGCCGTATCCGGTGCGAACGCCAACAGCAAGGCGAGCGGCACACCGAACGACACGCCCAGCGACGTCGCCCATCGACACGCTCGCGCCCGCAAGTGCGCGGTCCGTTCGTCCCGGTCCGCGCGCATGCCCCCGACACGCATGCGCAGATTGCCGCTCCTCGACTCCGCCTTCTCTCGTGCAGGCGGATTAACCATGTTCTCTTTTTTGCTGGTCATTTTTGTTCGAACATCACTGCCTGTCGCCCGACCCATTCGGCCGCTCGCGGCGCGCCGCCGGGCACTTCCGGCTCGCGCACGTAATTGCGCACCGGGCTGCTGATCGTGACTCAACTCATGCTTCGCACCGTCCAACATCCTGATGCACCGATTACGTCGACGCATCAGGTCAATCCCTGCGATTGACTCATGAGTCTCAACATTAGACCAGACAATGGCTGACGACGCACCCGATCCTGCAGACCATGCAATCATCGGCTTGCACATCACGACATCTTGCAAGGAGCACATGCATGGACCAGCAGCAACGCATCGCGCGTCAGCGGCAGATCGCGGCCGAACTGCGCGTCGCCGATCATTTCGACGCCGCGCGCGAAATCGAGCGGCGCGTCGCTTTTCTCGCCGACTATCTGCGCGCGAACGGCCTGTCGGCCTACGTGCTCGGCATCAGCGGCGGCGTCGATTCGTCGACGGCGGGACGTCTCGCGCAGCTTGCTGTCGAGCGCTTGCGCGGCGCGCACTACGACGCGCGATTCGTCGCGATGCGCCTGCCGCACGGCGTGCAGCACGACGAACAGGATGCGCAGCAATCGCTTGCTTTCATCCGCGCCGACGAAACGCTGAGCGTCGACATCCGCCCCGCTGCCGACGCGATGCTTGCATCGCTCGCCGCGAGCGGCCTGCACTACGCCGACGAATCGCAACAGGACTTCGTGCATGGCAACATCAAGGCGCGCCAGCGGATGATCGCGCAGTACGCCGTGGCGAGCACGCGACGCGGCATCGTGATCGGCACGGACCACGCGGCGGAATCGGTGATGGGTTTCTTCACGAAGTTCGGCGACGGCGGCGCGGACGTGCTGCCGCTCGCGGGCCTCACTAAGCGGCGCGTGCGCGCGCTCGCCAAAGCGCTCGGCGCAAACGACTCGCTCGTTCACAAGGTGCCGACGGCGGACCTCGAGACGTTGCGCCCGCAACGTCCCGACGAAGACGCCTACGGAATCCGCTACGACGATATCGACGACTTTCTCGAAGGCGCACCTGTCAGCGAAGCCGTGTTCGATACCGTCATGCGCTTCTACGATGCAACACCGCACAAGCGCGCGTTGCCTTACACGCCGTTCGACCGACCGGCGCTAACCGAAGGGTAATTGCCGAATTGCCTGACTGCCGGCGCGACGACCGCGCGCTCAGGAGGCGGGCTTGCGCGGCGGCGTCTCGTCGCCGCCGAACGGCACGGCACTGACCTGCAAATGGACGCCACCCAGTTGCTTGCCGTTGAATTGCTGCGCGATCACGTCCGCGACATATGCATCGTCGGCCTCGACATCGACCTTTGCGTAAGCGTTCGGCGTGCCCTGCTCGAACACTTCGATGTCTTTTGCATAATGACCGAGTTCGTGGCCCAGAAAATCGCGGACCTCCTGCTCGGAACAGGATTCGGGAATGTTCCACACGATGATCTTCATACCCGCCACGCTCCCACTCGGTGGTGATCAGGTGGCGAACTGGAGATCAGCGCCGCGACCCGGTCGTGCAATTGTCGTACTTCCTTGTTGAAGCACGACTGCCACTTCGGACTACCCCTTCGGACTACCCCTTCGGACTGCCACTTCCTTCGCCAGCGTAGCCAGATTCGTGTCGCGCAGCAAACGACAGGCTATCGTGCCCGTTCAATCCGCGCGCTCGACGTTCGCCGCGCTCACCCACCACGCCATCTGACCCTTCGGCGCATGGACGAGCACGGCGGACGGATCGGCGACACCATCGTCGGAGATTGCGCAGACATCGAGCCCATCCGGCAGATGCTTCACCGTGCCCGCATCCTGAAACAGCGCGAGGCGATGAGCGTCAATGGGATGCAACTGGCTGTAGACGTCGTAGCTGATCGCACCGGGCGTGTCGCCGCGAATCTGCAGCGCGCCGTCCTTGCCGCACGGCGACGTGGCCGCCCACGCGGCATGACTTGCCGCGACCCAGCCGAGCGCGGCAACGACGCCGGCAATGCTTGATTTCTTCATGTCGATTCTCCAGAAACTTGACGATCTGCCGTGCGCCGCGGCGTGCATACATCCCGGTTGAACGCGCCCGCTACCTGGGTACAGCGCCTCACGAACCATCGCCACCCGCGGCCGCCATGCCGCGATCGCCGTCGCACGGCGCGCTGCCAAAGCCCGCATAGTGCGCCGACCAGTTCCCGGCGATGGCGGCCTGTGCTTCGCTCAGCGTCATACGTCCTTCGCACACGCAGCGCTTGAGCTGCGCCGTCAGCAACGCCTTGCGGCGCTCGCCATGATGTCCGCCCCACGGCAAGAGACCGAGATTCTCCGGCGCATCCGGCGAGCCGCCGAGCACGATCGGCACGCGGCGGTCGAGCGCATAGCGCGTGCCGAGTGCGGCATCGATACCGCGCTCGGCGAGCAACCGGTCCTTGTGCTCCATCATGTCGTCGAATGGAGGCGCAACCGTTTCGGCGTAGCCAGGCCGGCAAATCGTTGTGGCGATGTTCTGCTGCGTGACGCGTTCGTCGAGCATCGAGGCGTCTTGCGCGAGCGCAAACGCCGCATGCAGACTCACGCCCGCCGACAGCGCGGCCAGCGCGGCGCGGCGCACCCTTATCGTCCGTGCGCGACCCGCGAAACGGCGGACATCGCGGACGGCTGATTCGATTCGACTGATGCTATGCGTCCGTTCGGACACGTTCACCTTCCCTGCATTCATTAATCAGTACGCGCCTCCAAGGTGCGCGGCAGAGTTAATTCGCAAGGCAATTAAAACACACTCGACACCGCGGACGTAAATCCCGCGCACTTGAATTGCCACCGCTTTTCGATGCTTCGGGCATTGACGGCATCGCGATAACGCCGCAAACCCGCTGCCCTGCCACACTGCGGGCCGCCGCAAACTCGGCGCGGCGGCCGCCAGAAACAGGCATCAGTGCATCTTCTCTGCCGTAAGCGCCTGCAGCGCGCGCACGCGCCCGAGCGCTTCCGTGTTATGCACGGTCGAGTCGTACATTGCCGCGAGGTCCGCCTTCAACGCGGTACGCGACCCGCCGTCGAGATACACCATATGGCCCGACGGATAGAAACGCGCGGACAGGTTCTCCCGCACCTGCTGGCTCACGAGCGGCATCTGCTGCAAGTCGAGCACCGTCTGGTAGAACGGCGTGACGAAGTCGTAGAAGCCGTTCGCCGACAGCACTTTCAGGTCGGTGTTGAGCGCCATCACGGCGGCGAGGTCGCCTGCCGTGTACAGAATCACGTTGCCTTTGCTGTCGACACCCTTCTGCTCGCCCGTCGGATCGATATGGCCGAAGTCCCAGAACTTGAACGCCTGATCGTTCAGATCGGTGAAAGCCGAATTCGACGTGAACTTCAGCTGCTCGTTCAGATAGACGTTCCACATCGTCGTGTAGACGCCCGTGACGGCCGTCATGGTCGGATCATTGCCGCCGGAGTTCGGATCGATCTTGCCTGCGATGCCCGTTTCGATCGCTGTCACGCGGCCGTCGTACGCGCCGAGCGCAAGCCCCTTCGACTTGAGCAGCGTAGTCAGGAATAGCGAGTTGCCCCGGCTGTCGTAGCCGGCAATGTCGAGGCTCCACGCGAGCAGCGTGGTTTTGTCGATGCCCGTGTATTCGCTGAGCTTCTCGACGACGCTGTTGTCGGTGGTCGGAAACTTGCGCAGCGCGTTCAGGTAATCCGTGCGCGCGAACTGCGCGACCTCTTCGGCGAACTGGCCAAGATCCGTCGGCCGTGGCGCGATGCCGAGCTTCTTGTGATACCACGCGTCTGCGGCCGCCGTCGGCAGCGCGCCGACGGGATTGCCGGCCTGCGTGTAGTCGAGAATGGACGACTGCAGCGTGACACCGTTCAGATCGACGCCGTCCTCGTGCAGCTTGTACGCGAGCACGCAGCTGCGGGCCGTGCCGTACGACTCGCCGAACAGAAACTTCGGCGAATTCCAGCGATTGTTCTTGGTCAGAAAGCGCTTGATGAACTGCTTGATCGAATCCGCATCCTGATCGACGCCCCAGAAATCGCGGTTCTTGTGCGGCGCGATGGCAGCCGAATAGCCCGTGCCGACCGGGTTGATGAACACGAGATCGCTCTTGTCGAGCAGACTGTCGGCGTTGTCTTCCATCTGATACGGCGCGGGCGGCGTGAAGCCCGGCATCGACGTCTTGATGCGGCGCGGCGCGAACGAACCGAGCAGCACGAACACAGACGACGAGCCCGGTCCGCCGTTGTAGAAGAACGTGAGCGGCCGCGTCTCTTCCTTCTGGTTGTCCTGCGTGAACGCGACGTAGAACATCTTCGCGTTCGGCTGCGAACTGGACTGATCGACCGTCACGAGATGGCCGGCCGTCGCGGTGTAGTTGATCTTCTTGCCGTCGATCGTGATTGAGTGCTTCGTCACGGCGGCGTTTTCGGTGGCGTCCGTGACGGAATCGTCAGGCCCGTTGCCGTATGCGACGGGATCGAAGAACGGCTGATCTCCGGCCTTGTGGGGCACGCTCGCAGCCGATGTTTCATGCGCGGCGTGTGAATTGTGAGGCGACTGCAAACTGCCGGAAGCTGATTCGGTATTCGTCATGATCGCTCCATCCCTTGCCTTGTACGTTTGCCCACCGTTGCGATGCGCTGATCGCCGCCGAAAGCACGGCGCCCCGACTACGAGCGCCCGCTGCCCAGACTATAGAGCCGCCGCCACCTTCGCACCATTGGGGCTGCCCAGACCCGTGCAGGCATCCCAGCCCGCCGTGGCCGCGTAACTGCCGTTGTTGCCCTGCGTGATGTCGTTGCAGGCGCCCGCCGCCTTGTACAGCTTCGGATTGACGAAGCCGACAGGCGCACCCTTCGCGCCGTTGATGCGCGCGATCAGCGCAGCCCACAGCGGCGCGACGGCGCTGGTGCCGCCGACCACCGTATTGCTGCCGTCGACGATTACGTCGTAACCGGTGAGCGGCGATGCGTCGCCGGCGACGTCGGGCACGCCTCGCCCCGTCAGCGCGCGCTTGGCGCCTCGCACGCCGGAGGCGGACAGCCCTTCCTGCCACGCCGGCACGGCGAAGGTGCCGCTCACGCCGCCGCCCGACGCGCCGCCGTTCGCGCCGTCGTTCCACACCACTTCGTGCGTGACCGTTTGCCCCGAGCCTTGCAGGCTGGTGCCGCCGCAGGCGAGCACGTACGGGCTCGAGGCGGGAAAGTCGACGTGATCGCCGCCATCGCTGACACCGTCATTCGAACCGCTGTCGCCCGATGCCGCGCAGACCGTCACGCCGATCGCCGCCGCCGATTGCAGCACGTCGTTGAAGGCGTTCATCGACTGCGCGGTCCACACGCTTTCCGGCGCGCCCCAGCTGATCGAAATTACCGACGGCTTGTTGGCCGTGTCGTGCACGGCGCGGCTGACGGCGTCGATGAAGCCGGCGTCGCTATTGGTCGTGAAATACACGGCGATCGACGCGCCCGGCGCGATCGCGCCCGCGATCTCGACATCGAGCGTGACTTCGCCGTCCGGCCCGTTCGGATCGCCCGTCGGATGGTTGCCGCCCTTGTCGACGCCGACGGCGACGACTTTCGGCGCCTGCACGCCGAGGCTGGAAAAATAGCTGTCGAGATCGGCTTTGCGGTAGCCGCCGCCGAGCTCGATGATGCCGATGCACTGCCCGCTGCCGTCGCCTTGCGGAAAGTGGTACAGCGACGCGAGCTGCAACGGCGTGAACGACGTCTGCTGCGCCCTGGCCGCCTGGAACGGCGGACGAATGCGGAAATGCGGCCGCGCCTGCGGGCGGTCGTCCAGGCCGAGCACCGCCTTCACGACGCCGTGCAGATCGTCGGGCAAGCTGATCGCGCCCGTACGGCCGCGAAAGCGGCCCATCGAGTGATGCTCGTAGTCGTGCAACTGAACGTCGAACGCCTTCTGGAACTGGTCGATGGAGCCGCCCAGCACGACGGTTCGCGCGGACGCGTCCTCCCTCACGACGGCCAGCCCATGCTGCGAAGCAAAGGCTTTGAGCTTCGCGACGTCGTCCGCCGACGCGCCAAAGCGCTGCTCCAGCTCTTCGCGCGTGAGCGGCCTGGCATCTGGCGCGCCCGCTTCGATCTTTTTCATCAACTGGTCGAACTGCTGTTCGTCCTTGCGGCGCAGCACGACCACCACCTGAATCGCTTCCGACGGATCGCACTGCGCGACCAATTTCGAGCCCGGCGCGAGCTTGCGTTCACTGCCGGGCAAAGGGTGCTTCGTCATGGCTCGATTCTCCGTTTGCGTGGCGAAGCCACACGATAGAAACACAACGGGCGCGCGACGGCCGCGTTGCACCGCGCCGCCGCGCAAGCAACAACAACAACAACCGTCCGACAAATCGATTCGAACACAGTTCCGGCACGTCCGACACCTGGCCGAATGGCCAGGTGTGCGCCGCGCAAGATTCGCGTTAGGCTGCTCCAGCAGCAATCAGGCTGCTGTTGCGTTACGCTATGCGACCGCGCGCCAGCAGAGCGCGCGCCACCCGGCATTCAAGGACCATCCATGACCATTTCGATGTTTCAGGCATCCATTCCCGTGCTGATTCGCGGCCTCACGAACCTGCAGACCATTCTCGGCAAGGGTCAGGCGTACGCGGCAGAAAAGCAGATCGACCCGTCCGTGCTGACGGGCGCGCGTCTCTTTCCGGATATGCACCCGCTGGCCCGTCAGGTGCATATCGCGACGGATACTGCGAAAGGTTGCGCAGCACGGCTCGCCGGCGTCGAAGCGCCGAAGTACGACGACGTCGAATTCTCATTCGACGAACTCCACGCCCGCATTCAGAAAACGATCGATTATCTGAAGGAGTTTGGTGCCGCGCAGATCGACGGATCGGAAACGCGCGTAGTTACGCTCAAGATGCGCACCGGCCCGGTCGAGTTCAACGGTTTGTCTTATCTGCTTGGGTTCGCGATGCCGAACTTTTATTTCCACATCACGACGGCGTACGACATCCTGCGTCATAACGGCGTCGAACTCGGCAAGCTCGATTTCCTCGGCAAGCCCAATAGCTGACGCGCTGACGCGAGCAGACGCACTGTTCAGCGATGCGAGGGCCGGCTATGGCCGACCTCGCGTGTCTGCCGGGTCTTGCATGCATCGCCAGGGATGGCGCTCGGGACGAAGCGGCCATGCTCCGCACAAGACGAAACCGGACCAAATCCCACGCAATCCGGTGGAACCCGTCGGACTCAGACGCGCGGCTGGAACGCGATGACGCTCATGCCCGCGAGCGTCAGCGCGACGCCAGCCAGGTCCCACGCGCTCGGGCGCACGTGATCGACGCACCACAGCCAGAGGATCGCGACGGCCACGTACACGCCGCCGTAAGCTGCGTAAACGCGGCCCGCAGCCGTGCCGTGAAACGTCAACAGCCACGCGAACAGCGCGAGGCTCAATGCGCCCGGCACCAGCAGCCACGCCGGGCCGCCGTCCTTCAGCCAGCGCCACGGCAGATAGCAGCCGACGATCTCGGCGACAGCCGTCACGACATACAGCAACAGGGTTTTCATCGGCAAGGGGTGAATGTGATCGGTCGAGGCAGGCGCGCAGCCAGCGGACTGCGGGCCCGTTTCAGCCCGGCAGTCTATCGCTTTTATTGACACAATCACTTTGCCCGCGCGCGGCGCGGCGTGCGACATTCCTGCTTGGTCCGCCTTTCACACTGTAACGAGCCATTCAGCATGAGCGTCAAATCTCCCTGTATCGATGTCTGCAAGTTCGACAGCAAGACCGGCTATTGTCTTGGCTGCATGCGCACCAAGGAAGAATGCAAAGGCTGGAAAGCGATGAAGGACAAGCATCGTCGCAAGATCATCGGCCAGAAGTCGGAGCGCGCTGCGATGATTCGCAAGTGAGACCTGCAGCCGCTTAGTCGATCGAAAGCCGCAGCGCAAAGCCGATCAACGCGGCGGAGAATGTCCAGCGTTGCAGCGTCTGCGCGACGGGATGCGCGCGCACCCATCCCGCGATGCGCGCGGCGCCGATGGCATAGGCAGCGTCAAAACAGGCGCCGAGCACGACCAGCACGATCCCCAGTTCCACCATCTGCCATGCGATGGGCCCCGCTTCCGGCCGCACGAACTGCGGCAGCAGTACCGAACAGAACAGCAGCGCCTTCGGGTTCAGCAGGTTCGTCAACAGCCCTTTGACGAACGCCGCGCGCAGCGCGCCTTCGTCGTTGTCCCTCGCGCCGCCTGAAGGCAGCGCGAACACGGGCGAACGGAAAATCTGCACGGCGACCCACGCCAGATAGACCGCGCCGCCATAACGCACCACTTCGTACAGCCACGGCGCGCTGCGCAACAGCGCGGCCACGCCGCATGCGGACAGCGTCACGTGCGTTGCCCGCGCGATGCCCAGGCCGCCCGCGGCGGCGAAACCGTGGCGCGCGCCGCGCCCGATACTCGTCTGCAACACCAGCGCCATGTCCGGGCCGGGCAGCGCGTACACGACGACGAGCGCCGCGATATACATGATTAGAAGATGAGCGGAAACCATGAGAAACCTCGCATATCGAGGCACTCATGATGCATACAGTCGGCTAGCGAATATTGGCGATTTTCTGATCACCATTTCATCAACGTGGTGGATTACCCTAAAATTTGCGCATACCTTACTGCCTTCCCCTCACCGTGAATACACTCGACAAAACCGACCGCGCAATCCTCGGAGCGCTGCAGACAGACGGACGCATGTCCAATGCGAAGCTCGCGGAAATGGTCGGGCTGAGCGAAACGCCTTGCGCACGGCGTCTGAAGCGCCTGGAAAACGATGGCTATATCGAGCGGTATCGCGCGATGCTGTCGCGCCAGGCGCTCGGGCTCGGCGTGGTCGCGTTCGTCTATGTGCGCTTTGCCGTGCACGACCGGGCAACGGCGACCCGCTTCGAGCGCGAGATCCTCGCGATTCCGCGCATCCTGTCGTGCCACAACGTATCGGGCAGCGCGGACTACATCCTGCAAGTGGTCGCGCGCGATCTCGACGACTACGGCACGTTCATGCGCGACGAATTGCGCAGCCTGCCGGGCGTGACGTCGGTGGAATCGTCGTTGTCGTTGCGCGAAGTCAAAGCGAACGCCGGCCTGCCGCTCGGCTGACGCTGCCGCCCGCGCAACTTGCGGGCAAAGGCGAATGGCGCGGCGACTCGTGGCATAGTGAGCGCCTCGCCGTCACGGCATACATGAAACACGGAGTACCGGCATGGACCACGCAACGGCGCGAGCCGAAGAAACCCGCGCGATGGAGCGCGTCCTGAGCGCGACAAAACAGGTACAGACGGCATTCGCCGCGCTGCAATCGCAATTCCCTCCTGCCGGCAGCGGCCGGCCGTCGCAAATCGCGTTGCAGACTTTCGACGCGGCGTTGCAGGAACTGGAAGACGCCCAAGCCGCTTTCGACACACTGCTCAACGACCTCCTCGACGGCAACCGCTGAGCCGATCATGCGCGCGCCGACGCTGACGACGTGCGGCGCGTCGCGCGGCGAATCGGCGCTTCTGACCACAGCGGCCCCGCCGCGCACTTGTGCCGAGCACTGTGAACCAGACAGTTAGTTGCACGGCACGCCCCTTCGGCATCATCTCGATGAATACCCGAAGATTCATCAAATAAACTTCAGGAATGGCGCATCCGCCGCTAAGCTGCCCTCATCTCCTTCGAGGCAAAGCGTGCGATGGCGGAACTCTATCTGGTGAGGCATGGCCAGGCGTCGCTGGGCGCAGACGATTACGACCAGCTATCGGCGGCCGGCGAGCAGCAAGGCATCTGGCTGGGCGAATACTTCGCGCAGCGCGACATCGCGTTCGACCGCGTGATGGCCGGCACCTTGCGGCGTCACGCGCAGACTGTCGATGCCATCTGGCGCGGTCTCGGCGCGCCGCCGATCGACTGCGAAATCCATCCGGGTCTCGACGAATACGATTTCCACGCGCTCTTTCGTGCGCTTGGCGACGAGCACGCGGCGCTCACGCGGCGCGCGACCCAAAGCCCGCGCGATTTCTTCAAGGCGCTGCGGCAAGTTCTGGAACTGTGGTCGCGAGGCGCCCTCGATGGCCGCGCGCCCGAGACGTGGCGCGCGTTCCAGCAGCGCGTCGCCGATGCGCGCGCCGCGATCCAGCAAGGCAGCGCACAACGCGTGCTGGTCGTCAGCTCCGGCGGCGTGATCGCCGCGCTGACGCAGCAGGTGTTGCAGGCGCCCGCCGCAACGGCCATCGCGCTGAACATGCAGATACGCAACAGCAGCGTGAGCCATTTCTTCTTCAACCGCGATGCGCTGCATCTGTCCAGCTTCAACGCCGTCGGGCATCTCGACGATACGCAGCGGCGCGCCTTTCAGACCTATGGCTAGTTCACGCGCAATCCACCTCACGACATGACTCGCGATCCTCACGACACCACGCTCGACCTCGACCGCCTCGCACAGTATCTGGAGCAGCACGTCGCGGGCTTTCGCGGCCCGCTGCGCGCGACCAAGTTCGCCGGCGGCCAGTCCAACCCGACTTACCTGCTCGACGCGCAAAGCGGCCGCTATGTGCTGCGGCGTCAGCCGCCGGGACAACTGTTGAAGTCGGCGCACGCCGTCGACCGGGAATTCCGCGTGCTGAGCGCGCTCGCCGACACGCCCGTGCCCGTCGCTCGCGCGTGGCACCTGTGCGAGGACCGCGACGTGATCGGCAGCATGTTTTATCTGATGAGCTATGAAGAAGGGCGCATCTTCTGGAATCCGGCGCTGCCTGAAATCGACCGTGACGCGCGGCGCGGCTATTACACGTCGATCGTGAAGACGCTCGCTGCGCTGCACGACGTCGACCCCGAAGCGGTCGGACTGGGCGATTACGGGCGCGCCGGCAACTACTTCGAGCGTCAGATCGGTGTGTGGACGAAGCAATATCGCGCGGCCGAAACGCAGCGCATCGACGCAATGGAAGCACTGATCGACTGGCTGCCCGCGCACTGCCCGGCCGAGGCGTCCGGTGCTCCAGATGCGTCCCGTGCGCAGCGTCCGTCGCTGGTGCACGGCGACTTCCGCATCGACAACCTGATCTTCGCGCCGGATAAACCGCAAGTGCTCGCGATCCTCGACTGGGAACTGTCGACGCTCGGCAATCCCCTCGCCGATCTCGCGTACTTCTGCATGTGTCTGCGGCTGCCGTCGCAAGGGCATATCACGGGACTGCGCGGTCAGGACCGCGCCGCGCTCGGCGTACCCGACGAAGCGGACATCGTCGCGCAGTACTGCGCGCTGCGCGGCTTGCCGGGCATCGATAACTGGCCGTTCTATCTCGCGTTCAGCTTTTTCCGGCTCGCCTCGATCGCCCAGGGTGTGAAGGCGCGCGCGCTGCAAGGCAATGCATCGAGCGCCGACGCGCATCAGGTCGGCGCGATGGTCGAGCCGCTCGCTCAACTCGGCGCCGAACTGATCGCGTAGCCGTTCCACCCATTCATCGACAACGACATGAAGGAGACAACCATGAGCACGAATCTGTTCGACCTGACGGGCCGCATTGCGCTCGTGACGGGCGCAAGCCGCGGCATCGGCGAAGCGATTGCGCAGTTGCTCGCCGAACAGGGCGCGCACGTGATCGTATCGAGCCGCAAGATCGAAGAGTGCGAGCAGGTCGCGGCGGCCATTCGCGACGCGGGCGGCAGCGCCGAGGCGTGGGCGTGCCACGTCGGGCGCATGGAGGACATCGCGGCGACCTTCGTGCATATCCGCGAGAAGCACGGGCGGCTCGACATTCTCGTCAACAACGCGGCGGCCAATCCGTATTTCGGGCACATCCTCGATACGGACCTCGCTGCCTACAACAAGACCGTCGAGGTGAACGTGCGCGGCTACTTCTTCATGTCGGTCGAAGCCGGCAAGCTGATGAAGGAGCAAGGACGCGGCGCGATCGTCAACACGGCATCCGTGAATGCGCTGCACCCGGGCGACAGGCAGGGCATCTATTCGATCACGAAGGCGGCCGTCGTCAACATGACGAAAGCGTTCGCAAAGGAATGCGGCCCGCTCGGCATCCGCGTGAATGCGCTGCTTCCCGGCTTGACGAAGACGAAGTTCGCGGGCGCGTTGTTCGAAGACAAGGCGATCTACGAGCACTGGATGGAGAACATTCCGCTGCGCCGGCATGGCGAGCCGCGCGATATGGCAGGGGCGGTGCTGTATCTCGTCTCCGACGCCGCGAGCTATACGAACGGGGAATGTGTGGTGGTGGATGGCGGATTGACGGTTTAGGGTTGGGGCTTGCATCCGCGCAAAGCGCAAGGCTCGCAAAGAACGAAGCGCACGCGCGGCGAGCCGCATCGAGCCACATCGGTTGCATGAAAAAACTTGCGAACGCCCGCTCAAGGGCAAACAGGAAACACCATGAATTTCGGCTACACAGAGAAGGTTGAAGACCTGCGCCGCCGTGTGCGCGCATTCATGGACGAGCACATCGTCCCGCGTCACCGGCAATGGCTGGAAGAAGTCCATGCCGGCCAGTATCCCGTGTCCTTCATGGAAGAACTCAAGGCGCGGGCCAGGGCAGAAGGCCTGTGGAATCTCTTTCTGCCGCATCTTAAAGACGACGAGCCCGGCACGCGGCTCACCAACCTCGAATACGCGCCGCTCGCGGAAATCATGGGCCGCATTTCGTGGGCGTCAGAAGTCTTCAACTGCAATGCGCCCGACACTGGCAACATGGAACTGCTGCATATGTTCGCCACGCCCGCGCAACGCGAACAGTGGCTCGCCCCGCTGCTCGACGGCACCATCCGCTCGGCGTTCGCGATGACGGAGCCGGACGTGCCGTCGTCGGATGCGACCAACATCACCACGTCGATCCGCCGCGACGGCGGCGACTACGTGATCGACGGACGCAAGTGGTTCATCACCAACGCCGCGCATCCGAACTGCAAGATCTTGATCGTGATGGGCAAGACCAATCCCGATGCGCCGACGCACGAGCAGCAAAGCATGGTCCTCGTGCCGATGGATACGCCCGGCGTCAAGGTCGTGCGCAATATTCCCGTGATGAACCACGTGTCGCCGGAAGGTCACTGCGAGGTCACGTTCACCAACGTGCGCGTGCCCGCGGCGAACCTGCTCGGCGACGAAGGCAGCGGCTTCGCGCTTGCGCAGGCGCGGCTCGGGCCCGGCCGCATCCATCATTGCATGCGCTCGATCGGCGCGGCGGAGCTTGCGCTCGAGCTGATGACCGAGCGTTCGCAGGAGCGCAAGACGTTCGGCAAATATCTGCATCAGCATGGCACCGTCGGTGAATGGATCGCGAAGTCGCGCATCGAAATCGATCAGGCGCGCTTGCTCGTGCTGAAGACGGCATGGCTCATCGACGAAGTGGGCGCGAAGGCCGCGCGCAAGGAAATCTCGATGATCAAGGCGCTGATTCCGCAACTGCACACCACCGTGTGCGATCGCGCGATGCAGGTGTTCGGCGCGATGGGCGTGAGCCCCGACACGCCGCTCGCGGACCATTGGACGTGGGGCCGCGCGCTGCGTTACGCGGACGGTCCCGACGAAGTGCATCTGCAGGCCATCGCGCGCATGGAGATCGCGAAGAGCAAGGAGACGCTGGGCGCGGCTGAGGCGTATCTTAACGTGCCGCCGCGAGATTGAATGCGTGGGGCGTCGCGTGATCGGTCGATTATCATGGCGGACCGGGTGGGCGCCAGTGCTGACCGACTCGCCGCGTGAGGGGACTCTATACGATGCGTGCACCGAAGCTCGATCTCAACCTGTTCGTCGTGTTCGAAGCGATCTACGACAAGCGCAACCTCACGCGCGCCGCCGAAATGCTCTTCATCACGCAGCCCGCTGTCAGCAACGCGCTTGCGCGCATGCGCAAGGCGTTCGCCGATCCCCTTTTCGTCAGCACGCCAACGGGCATGGTGCCGACGCCGCTGTCGGAAAACATCATCGGCCGCGTGCGCGAAGCGCTTCAATTGCTGGAGACGAGCGCGACGGAAGGCGACGTGTTCGTGCCCGCCGCGTCGGAACGCACATTCCGCCTCAGCATGCCCGATCTGACGGAAGCCATCCTGCTGCCCGCGCTCGGTGAAGTGCTTCAGCAGCAGGCGCCCGGCATGCGCATCGAAAGCTATTTCACACCGCGCAGCGAAGTCGCCGCCGCGCTCGCCACAGGCAAGATCGATTTCGCCATCGACGTGCCCCTGATCGATGATCCGCAACTGCATCAGGCGCCGCTCGGCAGCGACCGCTACGCCTGCATGCTGCGTCACGACCATCCGTTCGCCGCGGATACGCTGACGATGGACGACTATCTCGCCCTCGGCCACATTCAGGTGTCGAGCCGCCGCCAGGGCAGCGGCCTCGTCAATGCCGAACTGCACAAGCTAGGCAAGCGCCGCCAGATGCAGATGCGCGTGCAGCACTACATGGTCGCGCCGCTGATCGCGCTGCGCACCGACCTCGCCCTCACCGCGCCCGTGCAACTGCTGCAGCGCTACGACGCCCGCATCCTCGAACTGCCGTTTCCGCTGCCGAACCTCGCATGGCATCTGTACTGGCACCGCAGCGGCGAACAGGACCAGGCGAACCGCTGGGTGCGCGGCGAAGTGATCAGGCTGATGAACGAGATGGCCGCGCGGAGCGGCACTTGACTTGCCGCGCGGCGATGCGGGAAGGAGAAGTCAACGGCGGCAGCGGCGGCAGCATCTGGCAAGGAACGGCCTCTTTCTACGGCTTTTCCGCGAATTGCAACATGCAGAATCCGGCGATCATCGCTTGACTCCGAAGGCGCACGCGCGTCTCGGGCAACGACCTGAGCGAAACATCGACGTAGAGAAACACGTGAATACCTTGTTCGCACGCACGGTGCTGTTATCGGTAGCGATGTTGCTTGCCGTGCATATCGGTTATCGGCTGATCGAGTCCATTTCTTTAGTCGCCGACGACCACGCGTCAAGCCCTATACGGGCCGCTTTCCCTCGCACATCGCCAGGCGCATCGTTAGTTGATTCGCCTGTCGATGCCGACGACGCCGCGGGTATCGGCCCTGCCGTGTCGATCCGGCCGCATATCGTCGATCTCGGCTCGCCCGTCGCGCCGAGCCTGCGCGCCGCCGTCTGGATGCCCGCCGCGCCGATGTCGCTGTCGATCGACGCGCTCGCACCCGGCGACACGGATTCCGCCGATACATCCAGCGACGCGCCCTTGGCAAGCGCCACCGATACGCGCCTTGCGCCGCTGATCCTGTCGCTGCCCGCCATGCTGATCGCCTTGTGCGCGTACGGGTTCTGCCAGACGCGACGGCGCCTGGGCGAACTCGCGCAACTCACGCGCGAAGCGGACGCCTGTATCCATACGTCGCGCGTGGGCACGCGCGGCGCCTGCGACCTGAGCCGCCTCGCGCGCACGCTGAGCGAACTGAAATGCCGCCATCACCGCGCGCTCGACGAGCAGTCGACCGCGCTCGCCGCGTTCTCGCGCCAGATCGACGCGCGCGTGGCCCGTCTGCGCGCGCGGGCGCTGAACGTCGCGCAATGGCACAAGCGCGTTGCGTTCATCGAAGACATCGAGCTGTCTCGAATGTCGCGCGCCAGTTCGTCGACGTGGCGGGGCGCAGCGATACGAACGACACGCACGTGTGCGTCGACGCGTGGCTCTACGACCGCTTCCATCACGGCGCCGCGCCCGAGCATGCGCAGATCGTGCTGCGCCTGAACGCCGGCGCGGATTTCACGCTGCCGCGCAACGCGCTGGAGCGCCTCGTCGGCAATCTGGTCGGCAATGCGCTCGCGCACGGCGCGCCGCCCGTCGAAATCTGCACGACGCGCGGCGCGCGCACGTGGATGCTCAGCGTGCGCGACCATGGCCCTGGTATCAGCGAAAGCGATCTCGCCGCGGCGACGCAGCCGTTCGTGCGGCTCCTGTCCAGCGCTCACCCGACCGAACACCCTCGCCAACTTCCCGACACCGAAGAACATTGGGGACTAGGGCTGTCGATCGTCAGCCGGCTCGCGCGGCATTGCGGCGCGAAGCTCAAGCTCGGCAATCATCCCGAAGGCGGCCTGTGGGCGCGCGTCATCGTATCGAGGCACGGCGCCGATCTGCATTGACGGCGCGCGCACTTCACTTCAGATCGCTCGGGCGCTAAGGCTCTCTTAAGGCGAGCTCTCCTAGCCTGTGGGCTTTGCACGCTGTCGAGCCCAACGCCATGAGTCAATCGCACCACACCGCCGCCAAAGTGCCCGAAGTCACGCTTGCATTCTGGATCATCAAGATCGCCGCCACCACGCTTGGCGAAACGGGCGGCGATGCCGCTTCAATGTCGATGCATCTCGGCTACCTAGTCAGCACGATGATCTTCGCCGTGATTTTCCTCGTCGCCGTGATCGCGCAGATCCGGGCGCCGCGCTTCAGTCCCGCGCTGTACTGGGTCACGATCATCGCGACGACCACCGTCGGCACGACGCTCGCCGACTTCGCAGACCGCTCGCTCGGCATCGGCTACACAGGCGGCAGCGCGCTGCTGCTGTTCCTGCTGCTGGCGTCGCTGTTCGTCTGGCATCGGACGATGGGCTCCGTATCCGTCACCACCGTCGCCACCGCGAAAGCCGAGCTGTTCTACTGGGTGACGATCATGTTCTCGCAGACGCTCGGCACCGCGCTCGGCGACTGGACGGCCGACTCCGCCGGACTCGGCTACGCGGGCGCCGCGCTGATTTTCGGCGGCCTGCTGCTCGCGCTCGTCGCGGCTTACTACACGACCTCGATATCGCGCACGCTGCTGTTCTGGGCGGCCTTCATCCTGACGCGGCCGCTGGGCGCCGTGGTCGGCGACTTCCTCGACAAACCCGTCGCGAACGGCGGCCTCGCGATGAGCCGCTTTGGCGCATCGTTTGCGCTCGTCGCGTTCATCGTGATTTGCGGGCTCGTGTTCCGGCAGCGTCCGGCGAAGGTTGCCCATTAGCGCGCATGGGCTCGCGCAAATCCGCGATAACCGATAACCATAGCGCTCGATATTATTTGTGCGGCCTCGCGCGCCTCTCTACGATTCGGTGACCTTCACTACGATCGAATACGGATTCATGAGAACAACGACAACACTCAAGGCCGCGCTTTTCTCGCTTCTCCTGACATGCGGCATCGTCGGCGCGCAGCCTGCGCTCGCGGCCGGCCAGACGGTGCGCGTGGGCATCATGTCCGGCGAAGACGAGGATGTGTGGCGCGCCGTCGCGGCCAACGCGGCGAAGCACGGCATCACCGTCAAGGTCACGACGTTCTCCGACTACACGCAGCCCAACGAAGCGCTCGCGCAGCACGACCTCGACGCGAATTCGTTCCAGCACAAGCCGTATCTCGATGCGCAGATCGCCGCGCGCCACTACGCCATCGTGCCCGTCGGTTTCACGTATGTGCAGCCGATCGGCCTGTATTCGCGCAAGGTGAAATCGGTCGAGGCGCTGCCGCAGAACGCGACGATCGGCGTGCCGAACGATCCGAGCAACGAAGGCCGCGCGCTGCTGCTGTTGCAGGCCAACGGCCTCATCAAGCTGCGGCCCGACGTTGGACTGCTGCCGACGGCGCGCGACATCGCCGACAACCCGAAGCACATTCAGATCAAGGAACTCGATGCGGGCATCGTGGGCCGCGCGATCGGTGACCTGGATGCCGCCGTCGTCAATACCGACTGGGCCATCAAGGCGGGCATCAAGATCCCGCAGGAGCGCATCGCGCAAGAGAAAGTGCCCGGCAATCCGTATCGCAACTTCATCGCGGTCAATGCGAAAGATGCGAGCGCGCCGTGGGTGAAGACGCTCGTCGACAGTTACCAGCAGGCCAACGTCGCATCGTCGATCCTGACCGTCTATCACGGCGCGACATTGCCGGCGTGGGAGGGCGCGCCGCAGCAGTAGCGCTACGACGATCAGCGCGCGCCTGACGCGCGGGCGCTGATCGCGCCAGCCGACCCGATTCGCGAGATGCCGTTACAATCCAGCACTTGATCCGGCACTTCGGGGAACACGGTGATTGGCGCGACGAAACTTCTTCTTGCATCGACTCTGGTAGCCGCCTTCGCGGCGGCGGGCACAGCATCGGCGGCCGAGCCGCAATGCGCGATCGGCTATGTGTCGGGCGTCGGCGGATCGGCGCAAAGCATGCGCGAATATCTCGCGACACCTGACCGCGACCGCTACCGCTACCTGAAGGACAACGACCTCACCTGCAAGATTTCCGAAGAAGGACGCGCGACGGGCTGCACGGGCGTCACGAACCTGAGCAACGAAAAAGTGAGCGTCTATGACGACATCGACAACGCGACAATGGCCGTCGTCGCGCGCGTGGAACTCGAACACGGCAACATCTACCCGGTGATCATCGTCGTGCAGAAGAAGGACGTGCGGTGCGCGGATTGAGCGGTGCGCCGACCGTCGGGTTGCGTCAGTTGCATCAGCATCAATGAAAAAAAGCCGCTCCACGGAGCGGCTTTTTCTATAACCACCCTCGACAATCAGTCGTCGAGCAGCGACAGATCGCGCACAGCGCCCTTATCCGCTGACATCACCAGCTTCGCGTAAGCCTTCAGCGCCGCCGACACCTTGCGCGGACGCGGCTTTGCCGGCTTCCAGCCCTTCGCGTTCTGCTCTTCGCGGCGACGCGCGAGTTCCTCGTCGGACAGCAGCACGTCGATCGTGCGATTCGGAATGTCGATGCGAATCTTGTCGCCGTCGCGCACGAGGCCGATCGCGCCGCCCGCTGCCGCTTCCGGCGAGCAGTGGCCGATCGACAGACCCGACGTGCCGCCCGAGAAGCGGCCGTCCGTCAGCAGCGCGCACGCCTTGCCGAGACCCTTCGACTTGATGTAGCTCGTCGGATAGAGCATTTCCTGCATGCCGGGCCCGCCCTTCGGACCTTCGTAGCGCACGATCACCACGTCGCCCGCCTTCACCTTGTCGTTCAGGATGTTCTCGACGGCTTCGTCCTGCGACTCGGTGACGTGAGCCGTGCCCTCGAACACGAGAATGCTCTCGTCGACACCCGCCGTCTTCACCACACAGCCGTCGAGCGCGATGTTGCCCGTCAGCACGGCAAGGCCGCCTTCCTTCGAGAACGCATGTTCGTACGAGCGGATGCAGCCCTCGGCGCGATCGAGATCGAGGCTCGGCCAGCGCGTGTTCTGGCTGAACGCGACCTGCGTCGGAATGCCGGCGGGGCCTGCCATGTAGAAAGTGCGGACGGCTTCGTCCTGCGTGCGAACGATGTCCCAACGCGCGAGCGCTTCTTTCATCGAATCGGCGTGCACGGTCGGCACGTCGGTGTGCAGTTTGCCCGCGCGATCCAGCTCGCCGAGGATCGCCATGATGCCGCCCGCGCGATGCACGTCTTCGATGTGGTACTTGTCGGTGTTCGGCGCGACCTTGCACAGCTGCGGCACGATGCGCGACAGCCGGTCGATGTCCGTCATCGTGAAGTCGATCTCCGCCTCGCGCGCGATCGCCAGCAAGTGCAGGATCGTGTTGGTCGAGCCGCCCATCGCGATGTCGAGCGTCATCGCGTTTTCGAACGCCTTGAAGCCGACCGAGCGCGGCAGCACGCGCGCATCTTCCTGCTCGTAATACTGACACGCGAGTTCGACGATGCGGCGCCCAGCGCGCTTGAACAGCTGCTCGCGGTCCGCGTGCGTCGCGACGACCGTGCCGTTGCCGGGCAGCGACAGGCCGAGCGCTTCCGTCAGGCAGTTCATCGAGTTGGCCGTGAACATGCCCGAGCACGAGCCGCACGTCGGGCACGCCGAGCGTTCCACTTCGGCGACGTCGGCGTCCGAATAGGATTGGTCGGCGGCGATCACCATCGCGTCGACGAGATCGAGCTTCTTGAACTCGATCGTGCCCGTCTTCGGATTCGCGAGGCGCGTCTTGCCCGCTTCCATCGGGCCGCCCGACACGAAGATCACGGGAATGTTCAGGCGCATCGCGGCCATCAGCATGCCCGGCGTGATCTTGTCGCAGTTGGAAATGCACACCATCGCATCGGCGCAGTGCGCGTTGACCATGTATTCGACCGAATCCGCGATGATGTCGCGGCTCGGCAGCGAATACAGCATGCCGTCGTGACCCATCGCGATGCCGTCGTCG
This sequence comes from Burkholderia sp. E7m39, assembly GCA_001319865.1. Classification (GTDB taxonomy): domain Bacteria; phylum Pseudomonadota; class Gammaproteobacteria; order Burkholderiales; family Burkholderiaceae; genus Paraburkholderia; species Paraburkholderia bengalensis. Next base: position 28,177 of record BBSL01000324.1, read on the forward strand.
ACGGCGATCGTGTTGAATTCCTTGGCGACGCCGCCCGCCGCCTCGATTTCGCGCGCGACGAGCTGGCCCAGGTCCTTCAGGTGCACGTGACCGGGAACGAACTGGGTGAATGAATTGACCACCGCAATAATCGGCTTCGAAAAATCTTCGTCTTTCATGCCGGTTGCGCGCCACAGCGAGCGCGCCCCCGCCATGTTGCGGCCGGCGGTAGAGGTTTTGGAACGGTATGCGGGCATCGTGGTTGTTCGAGAATTAACGCAGAGAGCTACCGCACGGAAAATGCGGCGGGGAAAATGCGGGCCGCGGGAATAATGGCCCCTCGTGCGCCCGTGCTGACAACCTCGTGAGTCGCGCTGTGGGCAAGCCTCGCATTATCCCATAGACCGTGTTTGCGCTCTGCCCGCCCGGCAGGGCCGCGCAGGCCGCTCACGCAACGCGCGGTGGCCCATAGCCGCGCCATTCGTCCACGGCGCGGCGGACCTGCCGATCCGTTGGCCGCGCAACGACCGACAAGCGGCGCCTTCACATTTAACCATTTCGCATAGGGCGAGACGCCATTTCCAGCCGATAAGTGAATTGCTGCTTTTCACATGAACATTTTTCCGAATTTACAAATCTTTCTCTTCTAATCCGCTTTCAGGATTTCCCCTGCCTTACATATCACCGCATTTGCGTTCATGAGACTCTAGTTCGTCGCGTTCGAAACGCATATGCGCTTCTACGCGCGACATCTTTTTTTCTCACTCACATATGGGGTTGAAATGGACCGCGTCGATTCAGATGTTTTGAAGCAAAATACGGGTTTTACGTCGCTGGAAGAAGGCATTAATCCGGGCGCCGTAAAGAAAAAGGAAAGGCTGCCGTTTACGATTAAGGTGGCAAGCAATCTGGCAGACCTCGACAAGGCCGTCGAGATGCGCCGCGCAGCGTATCGGCGGCACTTGCCGGAATTCGCCGAAACCATGAACGTCGAGGCACTGGACGGCGCGCCCGGCACAGTCGTGCTGCTCGCGCAATCGCGGCTGGATGGCGGCCCGCTCGGCACCATGCGAATCCAGACCAACGCTTTCGGTCCGCTTGCTGTCGAGCAGTCGGTCCGCTTGCCGGACTGGCTGAGCGAGGCAGGCGTGGCCGAGGCAACGCGGCTTGGCGTCGAGCGAGGGGCGATCGGCCGGATGGTGAAGGTGGCGCTGTGCAAGGCGTTTTATCTGTATTGCGCGCAGAACGGCGTCGACTGGATGTTGATCACGGCGCGATCGCCGCTCGACCGGGAATACGAAGCGATGCTGTTCGGCGACGTCTACGGGCAAAACGAATTCCTGCCGATGTCGCATGTCGGCGGGTTGCCGCATCGTGTGATGGCGAAACCCGTGGCACTGGTTCGTCAGCGCTGGGCGAAGGTCAGCCATCCGTTTTACGGATTCTTCTTTGAAACGGATCATGTCGACATCGACGTCAGCGTCGCCACGAAGCAGCACGAAGCCAGTCACGGCGCCCAACGCGTTGACCTGCCCGTCAGCGCCTCGGGTCTCATGCCGTCGCTGAGCGACGCTTAAGGTAGGATGTCCGCCCGAAGCGACTCGGGCGGACAGATTGTCGGGATACCAGCACAGTCGTACTTTTATTGCGGCATCGGCGGTATGGGCGGCACGGCAACGGGATCGGGAATGAAGTCATTGGAGAAGGGCAGCAAATGACAAGCGTTAAGTGGGCGTTTCGCGACCGATTGACCGGCTGGGCTTTCCGGCGGTTCTCCGTGTACGTCGCGCCATTCGTGATTGCGCTCGGCAGCATCGCTGTCATGCTGTGGGCGCCTCGCCAGTTCGATACGACGGGAATGGCCGCGCTCAGCTTTCCCGTTGTCGCGGACCCGTCGGCGACGCTGTCCCCCGCTGCTGCCATGACCCGCCTGCGCGATGTCGCGCCCACCGCACGCTTCAGCACGCATCTGGCGGAAACGCCGTTCTGGTTCCTGCTCACCGTGCCTGCTTTGGAGAGCGAGGGTGCAGCCTTCATCGACTTGCCGTCGCGGCACGCGCAAACGATGTCGTGCTGGCGCGCGACGCCCGACCTGCCCTTGCTCGGCACGGGCGACCGTCACGGCACGAGCGGCGACATGAGCGCCAACAAGGCCGGCTACGCGCTCAGGCTCGACGAGCATGTTCCCAATCAGCAGATTCTCTGCCGGGGCACTTTCTCCGGTCCCGCCTATATCACGGCTTCCGCGTTGAGCCGCGACAAGCTCGATGTCACGACGCTCGATTTCCAGCAGAGCGCATCGCTGATCACGGGCGGCCTGCTGACGCTCGCGATCTTCGTGTTCGTGACGGCCATCATCAATCGCGAATGGACGTACGTGATTTTTGCCGCATGGCTCATCGGCAATCTCCGGCTGAGCGCCAATGCGATGGGCTTCGACACCGAATGGCTGGGCCGGCTCATCCCGCCCAACCACATCGCGTTCTTGCGTGAATTCACGTTCGCGGCCTATTACGTGCTGACCACGACGCTCTTCGTCGAGCTGTTTCGCCGCGAACTGAAAGCGATCGGCCTGCGCTGGAGCCTGCATGCCGTGCGCTACGGCGGCTGCGTGCTGATGCTTGCCGCGTTCACGCTGAGCTACGCGCACTTCATTCCCGTGCTGTGGGCAAGCGCGAGCTTCTGCATTCTCGTGCTGACCTACTTCCTCGCGCAGCTGGTCACGAAGGCGCGCTCGCGCACCGTGCTCTGGTATGTCGCGTCGATGGCCATCGTGCTGTTCGCGACGCTGTCCGAAGTGCTGGCGGCCGCGTTCGGCCTGAAAGCGCTCGCGGGCACGCATAGCCCGGTCGTGACGGCGCTGTCGTCGAGCATGCTGTGCGCGTTCGCGATTGCCGAACGCATGCGCGAAGAGCGCGAGCGCCGCCGGCAAATGCAGATCGAATTGCGCAACACGTACGACGTCACGCCCATCGGCCTCTTCACGCTGAACGAAGAAAGCCGCTTCGTCCGCGCCAATCCGGCCTTGCACACGATGCTGGGCCTGCCGCATCAGCAGTACGGCACGCATCGCTGGGGGGACTACTTCGCGCCGGGCGCCGAGCGCGCGCTTCGCGAACTGCTGGAGCGCGACGACTCGGCGTCGATCGAAATCGACGGTGCGGCGAGCACGAAGACCGACACGCGGCGCTACTCGCTGCGGGCGATTCGCGCAAACGGTTTCATCGAAGGCTCGCTCGAAGACGTGACGGACCGTTCGAAAGCAGTCGAGCGGCTGCACTTTCTCGCCGAGCACGATCCCCTCACGGGCCTCCTGAACCGTCGCGGCATCGAACACGCCATCGACCGGCAATGCAGCGAAAGCGGCCCGTGGGCGCTTGCCTACCTCGATCTCGACCGCTTCAAGCTGTTCAACGACCTGTTCGGCCACGGCACCGGCGACGAAATCCTGCGGCACGTCGCGGCGCGGCTCGTGGAGCGTCTGGGCGCGCATGTTCCCATCGGGCGCATCGGCGGCGACGAGTTCGTGTGCGTGCTCGCGGACATGTCGATCGACGATGCCATCGCGCGTTGCCGCGAACTCGTCACGGCGCTGAACGCCGCGCCCTTTCACGTCGACACGCGCGCGTTCCAGGTGAGGGGCTCGATCGGCGTCGTCGAGTGCTCGCAAGGCGAACGGGTGCTGGACGCCCTCGCCTTCGCCGACCGTGCGTGCCGCGCGGCGAAGCGCGGCGGCAATGCGCGCCTCGTGGCGCTGCGCAAGGGCGCGCCCGCCTTCGAGGAACGCGCCGCCGAAATCAATCTGATCGAGTCGCTGGGACAAAGCCGGCTGCCCGAAGGCCTGTTCCTCGTGATGCAGCCGATCATGTCGATGCGCTCGCCCGCCGATGCCCTCGACTTCGAAGTGCTGCTGCGTCTGCGCACGGCGGACGGCTCGGTGGCGACAGCCGCGAAGCTGATCGCGGCCGCCGAAGACTCCGGGACGATCATCGCCATCGACCGCTGGGTGCTGTCGACCACGCTCGCATGGCTCAGCGAAAACCGAGCGTCGCTACCCAACACCTGCTTCGTGTGCGTGAATCTGAGCGGCGGCTCGCTCAACGACGAGCACTTCCTCGACGAACTGTTCGCGCTGTTCTCGCGTCACGAAGACGTCGTCCATTACCTGTGCATCGAGATCACGGAAAGCGTCGCGCTGCACGACCTCGAACACACGGAGCGCTTCATCGCGCGCGTGCACGACATGGGCGCGAAGATCGCGATCGACGATTTCGGCGCCGGTCAGACATCGTTGCGCTACCTGAAGAAGCTGTCGGCCGATGCGCTGAAGATCGACGGCGAGTTCGTGCGCACGATGTGCAACCATCCCGCCGACATCGCGATCGTCGAAGCGATCATCACGCTCGCGCGCAATCTGGGCATGCGCAGCATCGCCGAGTGGGTCGAAGACTTCGAGACGTTGCGCGCGCTGAACGAACTGGGCGTCGACTACGTGCAGGGGTTCGGCATTGCGAAACCGCAAGAGGCGAAGGACATTCTCGCGGCGTCCTCCGCTGCGAGCTTCGTGACCAACGCCGAGGTCACGCGCTATCTGCAGGCACAGCAGACGCTGCGCCGCGGTGGCGACAGCCAGCGCATCGAAAGCGAAAGCGCGATCTGAGGCAGTTCAACGCGGCGGGTGCCGTCCACAGCGGGGCACGCCTCAAGACGGCCCCGGCTGCTTCTCCCGTTCCGCGCGCCGCCAGTCGGCGGGCGTCATGCCCAGATGCTGCGTGAAGGCGCGCCTGAACGCAGCCACGGACTGATAGCCGACGCGCTCGGCCACCAGCTCGGTGGAAACGCCCGGCTGTTTCAACTCGTTGGCGGCGAGCGCCATTCTCACATCCGTTAGCAGTTCGCTTGGCGAGCGTCCGACCTTGTCCTGGAAGTGGCGAAGCAACGTCGCGCGCGACATGCTGCAACGCTGGGACAACTCCGACAGCGTCCACGGATGCGCGGGCTCGTTGAAGATGACGGCCAGTGCGGGCGCGAGGCGCGGATGTCCCGCGAGCGCCAGCAAACCAGTGGGCGCTTCGTCGGACTCGCTGGCCATGCGCAGCGCGAGCGCGAAAAGCGCGGTCGACAGCGCATTGAGCATCGCGTAGCCGCCCAGGTTGTCCGCGGCAGATTCCGCCCGCATCATCGTCACGAGCGCGTTTAGCTGCGCGAGGGTGTCGCCGTCGGGCGAACCTTTTAATGAACCCTTCGACGCACCCCTTGCCTCCCGATCCGGCGCCGCAGTCCGGATGACAAGCCGTTGTGGAAGATACGCGCGAATCAACCGGTCGTGCGGCGGCGCCAGCACTATCCGTCCGCACAGCATATCGAGGCGCTCACCTGTGCCCTTGTTCTCGCTGATGATCAGATTCAACGCTTCGCGTTCGCGCGCAGGCTTTGGCCGCGCGCCGCTGCCATCGTGAAGGATGTGGGCGGAGCCGTGCGTGAGCATCACGATGTCGCCCGCGCCAAGCTGCTGCGGCTTGCCTTTGCCTCGCGTCTCCAGGATGGCCGATCCGCTGAGCACGATGTGATACGGCATCTCGCCTGGGTCGGAATCGCCGTAGATGACCTGCCACGGTGCGCCATAGGAACAGCGAAGCTCAAGCTGGCCGCGCACCGTCATCATGCCGAGCAACCGGCTCAGCCAATCAAGTGTGAGTGACATGTCTGCCTCGATTGATATTTTCGAGCATCATATTGACAATTTTCAGGCTCAACAAGATCAATCGACGACCCCAAAGTGGAGGCTCCCAACCACCACCGAATGAGGTCGAACATGAGTCGCATCGCTATCCCCGCAGTGACGAACGCCACGGGCGCCACCGCCGACGTTTACGCACGGGTCCGGAAAATCGCTGGCGGCAGCGTGCCGAACCTGTTTGCGGCGCTAGGCCATCTTGCGCCCGCAACGCTCAATGCCGCGCTGGACGCCGAAGGCGCGTTGGCATCGAGCAGTCTGAGCAAACAGGATCTCGAAACCATCAAGCTGCTCGTCAGCGAGCAGACGGGTTGCGATTACTGCGTGGCCGCGCACGTGATGCTGGGCAAGATGACGGGCCTTTCGCCGGAAGCGCTCAGACAGATTCGCGCGGGCGCGGCGACGGGTGACGCAAAGCGCGATGCGCTTGTTCGCTTCGTGCTGAACCTGCAGGCGACGCGCGGCACGATCGCCGAAAGCGAGCTGGCGGCCATTCGCGCAGCCGGTTATACGGACGCGCAGCTGGCTGAAATATCGCTGGCAATCGCGATGACGATTTTCACCAACACGTTCAATCGCATCAACGATACGGACGTCGATTTCCCGCCCGTCAAGTGATGCGCGCGACGGCGGGCGGCGCGTGAGCCGGTCACGCCCCGCGCGCCGTTCGCAGCAGACCAGTCAGTATTTCCGTCGATCAGGCGCTTTCAGCGCGGAGTTCTTCACCGCATTCGGTGAAGAACCGCCCAGCGCCTGCTCCTTCAGCCTTCAAACAGTCACAACGATGCGGCCGAAATGCGCATTACGCTCCAGTGCCGCATGCGCTTCCGATATCTGCGCGAATGCGTAGCGGTCCGCGATCACGGTGCGCAGCGCGCCCGTGCGCAAGCCGTCGAAGATAAACGCGGCGGCATCGGCTTGCCGTTGCGCATCCGTGGTCGTCGCAAAGAGGTTGTAGCCGTGCACGGTGATGCGCTTGTAGAGCAGCGGCAGCACCGGCAGCACGGTGTCGTCGGGACTTAAGGCGCCGTATAGCAGGATCGTGCCGCCCGCGCGCGTCGCCTCGATCAGCCGCGCAAACGTCTTGCCGCCGACGGGATCGAACACGAGATCCGCGCCGCGTCCATCTGTGATGCGCTGCACGGCTTCGACGAGATCTTCTGTTTCCGTCGCGATCACATGGTCCGCGCCGAGCGCAAGCAGCGCGTCGCGCTTGTCCTCGGTCCGCGTGAGCGCAACGGCCGTCGCGCCCAGACGCTTCGCCACCTGCATCGCGCCGATGCCCACGCCGCTCGACGCCGCAGGAATCAGCACGACGTCGCCCGCCTTGAGCCGTCCGCCCTCGGTAAAGGCGGCATACGGCGTCACGAACACGTTCCAGATGGCGACGGCGTCTTCGTGCGAAAGCCACGCGGGAGTTTTGACGACGGCATGCGCGGGCGCGAGCACGAGCTCGCCGTACATGCCGTAGTCGTTCATCGAAAACGACGGCACGGTGCTGACGGCATCGCCCACTGCAACGTGCGTGACGTTCGAACCGATCGCCTCCACCACACCCGACGACTCATAGCCGACGCGCGCCGGCAGCCGTGCAGGCTCGACATATTCGCCGCGTCGCCACATCGACTCGGCGCGGTTCAGGCCAATCGCTTTCACGCGGATGCGCACTTCGTTCGCCGCGGGCTGGGGGACGGCTGTTTCCGTGAACTCGAATACTTCGGGACCGCCGTGCCGCGCGAACGTCACTACCTTTGCCATGATCGTTTCCTTTCGTTCAATCGTGAAGAAGGCGCGGCGCGAATAGCCGCGCGCTTCAGGTGAGTGTCACTATCGGAAGGTGCGTCCCGTCGATCATCGTGGCAGGCACGACATGAGTATTCCCGCCGCGCCAACAATCGCCGCGAGGCATGTGCAATGGGCGTCGCGCGATTGCGGACACGTTATCCGCATTGAGCGCACCAGTAAACCGTTTCTCCATTGACGGCTCGCGTGTACAGTCGCGCGGGGCATCGGCTGGCCAGGCTTGGCCTGGAATTTGCATGCGACAAACCGGTATGAAAAATGCTGCTTCACCAAGCTGCGATCTGCGATCCGTCGATCCGGCGTGCATGCCGGCGCACGGTCGCCGATCCGTAGCGCCCCGATGCCGACTGCATCGATCACTTGAGCCGAGACGATGAGCGCCCCATTGAAGCGACCCGTTGACGTGCAGTTCGATGACAAAGCCTTGCCGGAGAATCGGCTGCCCTTCCGGAACTTCGCGCGCACGCGCAAGGTACTGTTTCTGATGCTGGCGGCGACGGTAGTTCTTGCCGTCGGATGCCTTACGGGATACGGCTACTACACATACCAGCAGCGTTACGGCAATGCCGTCGACGCAAGCGAGCGCATGAGCCGCGTTGCTCAGGAACAGGCGCTGAAGGTGATGGATCTGAATGCAGAAATCGTCTCGCGCGTGGACGAACTCCTCGGCGATATGACGGACGACCAGATCGCCAGGAACGAGTCCGCCATTCATCAGCGCCTCGAAAAGATCGGCGGCAGCTTTCCTCAGCTCGAGGCCATTTCCATCTTCGATGCGTCGGGTCGACTCGCCGCGAGCAGCCGCGTCTATCCTGTCCCGTCCGTCAACATCCAGGACCGGGACGACTTCATCAACGCGCGCCGCTACCAGCCGGAACCGTATGTGTCGTTGCCACTGCAGGCGAGCATATCGAAGGCGAGCATCTTCAATATCTCGCGGGCTCGCAGCGGGCCCGACGGCCAGTTTGCGGGCGTCATCGCGCTGGCATTGCGTCGCGACTATTTCTCCAGCTTCTATCAAAAGCTGATCGATGAAGATGCTGTGAGCTTCATCGGGCTTTACCGGCGCGATGGTTCCCTGCTGTCGAGCTATCCCGCCAATGCGCCAGGTGCGGACGCACTGGAATCCAACATGTTCGCCAATGCGTTTTCGCGCAACGAATCCATCGGCCAGTTCAGCACGCCAGCATTTTCTGACGGGCAGATGCGCTTTGTCGCGTATCGCCGGGTCGACAACTATGGTCTGTATGTCGCAGTCGGCTTTCCCGTGGCCGAACTGCATGCGGCCTGGCTGCACCACTTCCTTTTTATCTGCGCGCTGACGGGCCTGCCCTGTATCGGCATCTGGCTGCTGATCGGCTTTTCGCTGATGCAGCTGTCGACGGAGGAAAGAGCGTGGCGGCAATGGCGCAACGAGGCGGAACGCCGCTTCGACGCCGAGGAAGCGGCACGGCAGTCGCAGCGTGCAAGCGCGCTGGGCAATCTCGTCGCCAGCGTCGCCCATGACGTGAACAATTATCTGGTGATCGTCAAATCGAACACTGCTCTCGCGCGGGCCAAAAACTACAACGACACCGAAACCGAGCTGACGTCGATCGAACGCGCGACGCGCGGCGTCGAAAGCCTGGTTCGAACCTTGATGGGCTCCGCGCGAAAACGGCCCGTGAAGCTCGCGAATGTGAACCTTGCGCGCGTGCTGCCGAGCATGCTCCAGATCGTCCAGTCGACCGTCGGCGACTCCGTCGTCGTCAGCATCGATGTCGCGCCGGACATCTGGCCCATCCGCACCGATATCGCCGAACTCGAACTGGCCATCGTGAACCTCGCGCTCAATGCGCGCGACGCGATGCCTCGTGGCGGACGGTTTTCCGTGCGGGCGCAGAACATGGAG
>BBSL01000325.1 GCA_001319865.1 Burkholderia sp. E7m39
TGCTGTCGGCCTCCGACGACGGAGAAGGAATGACGCGAGCCGTCGCGGCGCGCGCATTCGAGCCGCTCTTCACGACGAAGATGGGCAGCGCACATCCCGGCCTCGGACTCTCGCAGGTGATGGCGCTCTGCGAGGCAAGCGGAGGCACCGCGAAAATCACCAGCGAGCCGGGCATCGGCACCACGGTGCGCCTCATTTTCCGCGCGCCGCGGCGCGCGACATCCCCGCCGACAATAGCGCGCAGCCGCCGACAACCGCCGCAGGGCGCCACGTGCTGCTGATCGAAGACAATCGCGAGGTGGCGGCAAGTTTGTCGGCCGTGCTCGAGATGATGGGGCACGACGTGACGCATTTCGAAAGCGCGGACGATGCGCTGCCTGCGCTGAAAGCCGGCCGCGAATTCAGACTCGTCCTGTCCGACGTGCAGATGCCAGGCGAAATGAACGGCATCGACCTCGCCGAATGGCTCAAGGAAAACCGCCCGGAACAACCGCTCGCATTAATGACGGGTTACGCCGACGAACTCGAACGGGCGCGGAAAACAGGCATCCCCATCTTCGCGAAGCCATTCGACGCCGAAGAACTCGAGTCGCTCCTCGGAGCATGAGGGCAGATCACGCAAGCCGACGTCTTCGCACGCTCACTGCTGCGGCGCTGCCGCCTGCCCCTTCGTCTTCGCGACGACCGACTCGGCCACCTGTTTCGCCGCCTGCTGGATGCTCTCCTGCTCGTCATTGCCCGCCATCACATATCGAGCCGCCGCCACGTAGGGATTGAGCTTGATGATGGCGCCGGGCGCATGCTTGTCCGATTGTCCTTCGACAACCTGATACAACGGCCCGGGGGTTTGAACCGGCAACGCGTCGATCGCGACCGCGAGTTCGATCTTGCCCTGCCCCGCGCCGAAGCCGACCACCGCGCGCCTCACCCGATTGCCTTCGTCCACGCTCAGAAACACACCGCGCACCAGCCAGCCCTGCGGAGGAAACGCGGCATCGCCCGGAAGGCGGCGTGCATCGATACCGTCGTTCTTCAGATCGGCGACGAGCGCATCCGACATGGCCGACACGATCCGTTGCGATTTCGCCTGCGAATCCTGCTGGGTCAGATGCAGCGGCGACAGACTGCCGGCAAGCCGGCGTGCGCGTGCTATCCGGCTTTGGTCGGGTGTCACGTCGGCTGCATCGAGCTCGAAGTCCGACACGTAGACGACGGGCGCTGCAGTGGCTGTCGTGGTTGCTGTTGTCGTTGGCGCTGACTGCTGCGCTATCGCGGCGGACACCCATGCGACGAGCGAGCCGATTGCAAGCGCGCACTTCAGCCATCGAATGTTCATCGCGGGCTCTCCTGATCGCCGGGATCGTGCCAGGTCTGGCGCGTCACTGCGCCGAATATACGCCGCCTGAGCCCGTGTCGCGCGTCCCGTCCCTTCCTTATACTGATGCGATCTTTTAAACCAAAGTCGTGAGATGAAGAACTTTCCGTTATCCGCGTCGATTCTTTTTGCGTCGGCGATAGCGTTGGCTGGATGCGCCGCGGGCGGCGCGCAGCAGAGCGCGACGAATCTGTCCGCCGAGCAATGCCGCGATCTTGCCGCCCTCAAGAACAACGCGCCTCCGACGCGGGAGCGAACCGGGAGCGAGCTGGCCGCGCTCAGGAAAGCAGGCTACGACCCGTCGAGATGGTTCGATCCATACTACCCGGAAGACCTGCAGGCGGCGCAGCGCCAGGTCGATCGATGGTTTGCGGCTGAATGCCGGTAAAACACGCGTGCTAGTCGAAAGACACCCTATTTGTCTGCAGAATACCTGTCGGAACGGCAATCGGTTCGTATTCGGCGGCATTGCCGGCTTTCGTCATTGTTCCGATAGTTCGCATTCCTACCGATACAATCCTTGCGTCCAATTGCATCGCGGCCATAACCCGTTGAAATGAAATGAGACGGAAAAACAGGGACAATTCGGCGGTGGCGTGGGACGTTGTGGTGTCAGATCATGCGCACGCAGCGCGGCTTTGAGAAAACGGAAATCGGCACTTAGCCACAGCAGAAAACAGGCCAGGTCGCAACCGGCAAATCGATGAAAAGAGGCCATAAAAAAGGCCTTTTCGTGATGCACACGTGCGCGCATCACCGATAGAATTCCGTCCGTATAGGTTACGCACCGTCAGGCATTCGACACCTGTCGGCTCGCTTTCTCACAGCGAATTACCGGTTAATCCAGCATGACACGGCTTGCACGGCACTACGTCCCAGAACAACCGCAACACGTTATCTTGCAGGGGCTCACAGGGCCCGCATTCCTGGACGAAGGAGACTACCTTTACTTCCTCGCCTGCCTGGCTGACGCTGCGCGCGTCGCCGACCTGGCAGTCCACGCGTGGGTACTCATGCCTGACGCGGTGCAGTTCCTCGTCACGCCTGCATATGAGTCGAGCGTGGCCATGGCGATGCAGGCAGTCGGCCGCCGCTATGTCGAGACCTTCAACCGCCGGCATGGACGCCGTGGCGCGATGTGGCGCGGCGGATACCGCGCAACGGTGATCGAGCCCGACCGGTATTTCCTGCTCGCGAGCCAGATCATCGATCAGGCGCCGGTGCGCAACCGCCTCGTCGCCGAGCCGGGAAACTACCCATGGTCGAGCTATACACACCACGTCGGCTTGCGTGTCGACAGCTTCATCAAGGACCATCCGCTTTACCGCGCGCTCGGCAACACGCCGCTCGAGCGCCAGCAGGCTTACCGCAATCTGGGCGCACAGCCGCTTGACGATTGCGAAGTCGATAACCTGATGCAATCGACGCTCAAAGGCTGGGTGCTCGGCAGCGCCGCATATTGCGAGTGGGCAGCGCAAACCGCCAACCGACGTTTGATGCCGCTGCTGCTGCGCGACCGGCCGCCCAAGGTTCGCGCGACACGCGCACTCGCAAACGTGGACTAATCAAAGTAAAAACAGGCGAGTAAACTCGCCTGTTCTATAGATGCCGCGCCGGGGCAGAGCGTTTCCGTTTTCGCGGTCGATTCGCGAATCTACCTTGCCCGTCGCGTTCGTCCGCGAACCCGGCGGAAGTTGAAAGCCAGAACCTACTCCGAATAGAAGCCAGAACCTACCAGGCCTGGCACTCCGTTGATATGGACGGCTTTCACATAGGTCCATTTATGCGTTGGCTGAGTCTGTCCCGGTCTTAGGAACATGTAATCGACCCAACCGGACCCCTTGGTTTCAGCCGTTTGGACCATGGCGTCATGAAACAGCTTTCCGTTGGTGTCTTTCTGACCACGGACGTTCGTCCCCTCACGCGCCGGAAAGGCCGGATTCAATAGGACATTTTCTTTCATGTCGTAAATGAACAGATAGGTGTCCCCGTGGAACCACTCACTGCCTTTGATCCTGAATTCGGAAAATGCGTCCTTGCCTTTATTGTCGATCAATGCCGCGGCTTTATCGACCAGCGCTTGCGTCTGTTTTGCTGTCTCGGACATCGGCGGAGATGACTGAGAAAACGCGGGCGACGCGGGGCTGAATAGTCCAACCAGAAGCAGGACGCCGGTAAAGAGAGCTTTGCCGTTCATCGCACTATCTCCATCTGTCGAGCACAGCGCTGTTCAGTACATCGATCGCTCTTTGGAACGCGTGCGACACATCTTCGCAGCGATTACATCGAGGCACTGGGTGCACGCCGCGCCTTGTACGACGTGTACCCGAGAATCGCATCCATTTCCCTAACGACATTGGCGACGATGGGTCCCGCCGGCAGCACCTCGCTGACAAGCGCCGCCGATTCGCCCGCGATCACAGCTGCCATGTCGTATTGCCGTGTGGCGCGCGCCTCCATATAGCGCGAATGCTCGATGTGCAATTGCTGCAATAGCTCGCGCTCGCGTCCGGCCCACTTCTCCGAGAATGCGTTACGCAGCACGCGCCCCGTGTACGGTGCCGGCCAGACGTTGTTACGCACGATGTCGAACAGGATGCCGCGCACGGTTTCCTCGCCGCCTTTGCATTCGACGATGCGCCGCTTCGCTTCGCCGTCACCGTTTGCTTCCTCGCTTGCGTAGAAGCGCGTGCCCATCAGGATGCCGGACGCGCCAAGCGCGAGGGCGGCCGCGAAGCCGCGGCCGTCCGCGATCCCGCCGGCCGCCACCACGGGCACGCGATCGCCGACGGCATCGACAACGGCCGGAACGAGCGAGATCGTGCCGCAAGCCACGCCATGACCGCCGCCTTCGGCGCCTTGCGCGACGACGATATCGGCGCCACTGTCGACAGCCTCGCGGGCCATCGCCGCCGTTTGAACCTGGCAGATGGCGAGAATGCCCGCCTGCTTTGTCTTGCCGATGTGCGCGCTCGCGTCGCCGAATGAAAACATGATCGCGGCGGGCGCATGCTCGATGGCGACGTCGAGCAGGTGCGCTTGCCGCGACAGGCTCCATGTGATGAAACCCACGCCTACCCGCGCGCCGCAAGCCGCCGCGAACTGCTCGCGCAGCCACGCCTCGTTGCCGTAGCCTCCGCCGATCAGGCCGAATCCGCCCGCCTTCGTCACAGCTGCGGCGAGCTTGCCGTCCGCCACCAGATCCATCGGTGCGAGCAGCACCGGATGGTCCACGCCGAGCTGCTTCGCCAGCCGTTCGTATCGCTCGAACATCGCCGTCTCCCGCAGTGATGATCTTTTGATCCCGAGCCCTGGCCCTCGCAGCCCGCTACACGGCCACCGTCGATCACCGCCCACCGCAATGATTGCCATGGTCAGCAGCACGCCCAGCGCGGTCATGGCGATGCCTGCCTTCGCTCCGCCCGCGCCGGTGTAGCGCCCGAGCGCGAGGCCTGCAACGAAAAGCATCACGAGCGTCAGCACGCGCGACACGATCAGCGCCACCTTGCTATCGGCGATGACGATAAACGGCAGCGCGACCGGAAACGTTCCCAGTACGACGAGCAGGAAGATGCCGAGCGCGCCGACGAAGTCGTCCCGCACGAAATTCGCTCTTTGCTGCTCCGCCGCCCCGGCCGCCAGCCGCGCGCGAATCCGATCGAGCTCGGCGTCTTCGACGAACGGTTCCAGCGTGTCGGACATTGCGCCGCGCAACGTACGCAACGCGGCCGCCTGATCCTTCTCCCGCTGCACGATCAGTGCGAGCTTCAGGCGTTGTCCGCGATCGACGAGCGTCCGTACGAGATACATGACGGCGTCGGCCAGGCCCCACGCGAGATTGCATCCGAGTGCGGCATAGAACATCTTGTAGCCGGCATCTTCGCCCGCGCCGACCGCCTTCACCGCCCCCACGAAGGTCAAGGCCATGAACAGACCAAAACACACTTCGCAGACGCGATCGACGGTATTGAGGATCGGCTTGCGCCGCTCGGGTTCGGTGTGTGCGACCGGTGGTGTGATCGTGCTCATTTGTCCCGGACTCAAAGGTGAATAACGCGACGTTGCGCTCGCGTCGGCGCTGATACAGACAGTATATGAAAGCGACGAAAAATCGACGGTTTTGTTTAAGTCCACGCAGGTTGGCGGAAGAAACCAGCAGACGATGGCGGGCATTGAATATCGCTACCCCCTATCCTATTTTTATCCAATAAGGCACTCGAAATCAGCCACACACCAAAGCACGCGACTCATCCGATAGCCAGCGGCGGGCCACACCTGGCGACTGTGCATTGCATGGCCGATCGTAAAGAAATACCAAGGCTTTCCTTTGGTTCGTCGACGCATCCGCCGCTTCCAATACGACGCATGAACGCTAGACGAAAGGATCGAGCGCACGCCGATCTCCATTGCGTGTGGCGTCTCGCGTGCCGCAGTTCAGGAACGACGTCGGTCGGGAAAGCAGTTGCGTCGCACGCGCCATTCACTCGGGGCAGCAGGACGGCAGCGATGACACGAGTCGATCACGGCATGCGCCAAACGGGATAGGGGATGTCATGGACAAGGCTGTTTCACGCAACGCCGCACGCGACACACAGAGAAAAGCCGATCTGTACCGCACACCCGATGAGAGGGCGGCCGAAGGCCGCGCGATCCGCAACCGGGTGCCGCGTTCGTCTCAGGCTGGATGGGAGCCGCAGACGGAGCGCCGTGACCTCGTCGACCTGCTGCTCGAATCGAATGCGGGGCGCCTCGAGGCCCTGGTGCCGATCCGCTTCGGCCGCATGTCCGCCTCGCCATTCGCGTTCTATCGCGGCGCGGCGGCGCTGATGGCCGCCGACCTTGCCATCACGCCGACCAGCGGCATCCAGGTGCAGGCGTGCGGCGACGCGCACCTGATGAACTTCGGCGGCTTCGCGACGCCGGAGCGCAACGTGATCTTCGACATCAACGACCTCGACGAGACGTTGCCTGCCCCGTTCGAGTGGGATCTCAAGCGGCTGGCAGCGAGCGTGGTGATTGCAGCGCAACATCTGGAATTTCCGGCGAGCGACACGGCACGCCTAGTCACCGATCTGGTCCGCGAATACCGCGAGCGCATGCGCGACTATGCGGAAATGCGGGCGCTCGATGTCTGGTACGACAAAATCGATTTGCAGAAGTACGAGGATCGCACGGCCGATCCGGCTGTCATCGCAGCCATGCGCAAGCGGATCGCGGAGCGGATCGAAGTGGAACGCCGCAAGCAGGTGCCCGATTATCTGTATCCGAAGCTCGTTTCGCACGAAGGCGCACAACCCCGGATCAAGGACGTGCCGCCACTGATCTTCCATCCGACGGAAGAGATCGCGCCCGGTCTGGCATCGGGATATGAAGACGCCGTCGCCTCCTATCGCGAAAGCCTCGCCGAACACGTGCGCGTGCTGTTCGACAGGTTCCATCTCGTCGATCTTGCGTTGAAAGTGGTCGGCGTGGGCAGCGTCGGCACGATGTGCGCCGTCGGCCTTTTCATGGCATCCGACAACGATCCACTGTTCCTGCAAGTCAAGGAGGCGCGCGCATCCGTACTCGAACCTTATGCGGGCGCGAGCCGATATGCCAATCACGGTCAGCGCGTGATCGAGGGACAGCGTCTCATGCAGACCGCGAGCGATGTGTTCCTCGGCTGGACGCGTGGAAAGAACGGCCGCCATTTTTATGTCCGGCAGCTACGCGACATGAAGATGTCCGTCATCCTCGACGACTGGGACACCGGCATGCTTCGGCAGTATGCGCGGATGTGCGCGCATGCGCTGTCGCGCGCACACGCCCGTTCGGGCGATGCCGCCATGATCGCCGGGTACATGGGTTCCGGGCAGACATTCGACGATGCGATCACGGAGTTCGCAACGGAATACAGTTCCCAGAACCGACGAGACTATCGCGCATTCATCCGCGCCATTCGCGAGGGCCGCATTGTGGCGAAATCGGACGACTAGCCGGGGAACGAACCGGCAGCGTTATTGGGCATCGGCATCGGGCACCTTGCTCCAGCCCGGACCGGGGTCGAACGATTTCGTAGCCTGCGCTTTCGCGGCGCTCTCGGGTCCGAGGTCTCGTTGATAGACCTGCCCCGCATGGCTCACCATGAAAGTCTTGATCCCCGTGTCGCCATACTTGACTGGCCACGCAATGACGGCAAATCCGCCAAAGAGCTTGCCGCGCACCATATAGTCGTACGCGCCGCCCGGCGCGTGCGGCCCTTGCGACGTAAGCAGCTTGTAGTGGTAGCCGTAGTAGCCAGCATCCTTCGCATTGCGCGAACTCGCTTCGACAAACGCCTCGCCGAGCGGACTCGGCGTCTCATTCGCGCCCGTCGGCCAGTACAGACCGTCGTGTTTTCCGGGCGAACTCACCAGCCGCGCCGCGTAGGCAAGTACCGGGTCGCCGTCGTGAGTGGTTTGCGCATACTCGCGCTGCGCATCGTAGACCGCGAGCATCGTCTGGATCACGGCCAGTTCGTCGCGGCCGATTCGCCGCAAGCGCACTTCCTGCGCACCCGCGCGCGTGTCGAAGTGCCATCCCTTTGCCGTTTTGACGATCGGCACCGGAAACGTCCAGCCATTGTCGCCCACGACGATGTGAGTGCGTCCTTCGTCCGAAGGCTCGAGCCGGTGCGACTTCGCCCACTCGGCGATGAACGTATCCCGCAACGCCGCGCCAACGGGCGGAATCAGTTCGCGAAAGTCACTGCCGAAGATCGAGCGCAAGGCGTCTTCGCGGTCCTTCACCACGGCATCGCCAAAGGCGTTCATCGCTGCCTCTGGCGAACCGAAGTTCTCTTGCCCAAACACCGCTGTTGCCGTTGCGAGCGACAGAAAGACGGCGCCCGCGACGCTTGCGAGTTTGAGCGTCCGCCGTTGTGCGGCGACGCGTGAATGGAATGTCATGATCCCCTCCTTAACGCCTGCCGCGGAATCCGCCGCCACCGCCACGCATGCCGCCACCGCCAGAGGGCCGGTTGAAGCCCGATCCCTGCATGCTCGATCTGCCTCTGTCGAAATTGCGCTGCGCGCTGCGGCCGCTCGTGCCCACGCCACTAAAAGCATTGTCGCGTCCACCACCGACGCCACCGACGCCGCCAGCACGATCGCCGCTGCTCACGCGATTTACGTCGCCTCCTGCGCGATTCATCGAACCGCGGTCCGCCGTCGCTGCGCGATTGCCCGCAGCCGCCCGGTCACTCGTGCCGGGGCGAGCGCTCGCGTCGGCGCCACGGCCGCGGTACTGGTCACGCGTACCGGCGCTCGGCGACTGACCGGCGAATTTATTGCGCGTTGCATTGTCCCGATAGGCGACGCCCTGCCGATGACTCGCATCATGTTGCCATCGGCCGCCCTGACCCTGCACCTTGCTGCGATCGAAGTTGCGATCGACGTTCCTGGCCTTGTCGACGTTGATGTTGACGTCGCCGCCGCCCCAACACGAGTTGCAGTCGCTGAAGATCGCACCCGCGGCCGCGAGCCCGATACCCCACGCGAATCCCGTCGCGAGGGCAGCACCGGGGTAATAGCCGGGGTAGTAGGCCGGGTACGGCGGCCAGTAGTAAGGCGGATACGCCGGATAGCTCCACGCGCCGTAGACGACCGTCGGGTTGTAGGCGGGCACGTAGATCACCTCGGGGTTCGCCGGTTCGATCCGCACGATCGTCGTCGTAGAGGCGGGGCTGCCCGCGGGCGCGGGATCGACAATCACGTTTTGCTGCTCGTTCGATTTCAGGTTGCCCGACTCTTTCGCTCGTGCGCGCAGTCGCTGCACGGCGGCGAACACGTCTTTCTGCTGGGCGAGAAAAGCGTCGCCTAGCCGCTGTGTCCAGTCGAGCTTGTCGTTCATCGGCTCGAGTATTTGCGGGAACGCCACCATCGACTTCACGCTGGTGTCCCAAGGCTGATTCTCGACCGCCTTCACGGCAGCGTCGCCCTTCACATTCGGATTCGCCTTCACCCAGCGCGCCGCGTGCACGATTTCCAGCGGATACGTCGACGCCATCAATACCTGAGCCAGCACCGAGTCCGGGTAGAGCGCGATCGGCGCAACCAGCGCTTCGATCTCCTCTGGCTTGAACGGCGCTGGGCCGGTTGACTCGGCGCCGGACGTCGCAGGCGGCATCGACGTCGGCGCCGCGGACGTGGAAGCCGTCGACGTCATGCCCGATGGCGCCGTGCCCGCCGATACGGCCGCCGGTGGCGCGGCCCCTGTACCGTGTTCGGCACACGATGACATCGCCGCCAGCAGAAGCGGCCATAACCATACGACGCTCGCCGATCGGGCTTCCCAGTTCATTATGACCACTCCCTCCGGCTGTTTGCTGCTTTGCACCGGCCGCTCGAAGCAGGCGCGGTGACGCTGGCGAACACCTCGTGCGTGAAGAAAAAATCAGCACGAGGCGGAAGTGGCGTTCACGTAGTCGTCATGCATGTGGCGTCCCCTTGGCTATAACCTTCGTATTGCTTTGGTTTATATGTCGTTTTTTCACGGTTCGCCAGTCTTCCGGGCAGCGGGCGCTGCGGCCTCATCGACGGCGCGGCGACGGTGGTCGAAAGCTCGATCGACCCGTTGCGCGATGCATATGAAGTGGCTGTACCTACCCTCGCGGACGTCCGGTCCCTCAACGCAACATCTCGGAGTGCCAACCGATGCGCCGTCTGCAACCCTGCGTGAACGGGCACCACGCCGGTTGATGCGTTGCAGCACAAGCAGTCATGAGCCGGAGCAATCGTCATACGTCAGGGATTTCACCAAGTATTCGCGAAATGGCTGCTGTGCGACGCTATGTACCAGTGCCATTCCTCGTGGAGCCAGGCATGCAATCTGAAACGCACAAGAAAGCGGCGATCGAAACGTTTCTCAACCGGTCGGCTCTGCTCCTGCTGATGTTGCCAGTTGCCTGCTTTTTCTGGGCACTCCACGCTTACTCGCCTCATGAGGCATGCTGGATCGGCGTGGCTACAGCGATCTATGTGTGGCCTGTCGCCGGAATTCTCTTTGTCGTCGCCGCAGGTTTTCACGTTGCGCCCTCCCGTCAACGGATGAAAACAGCCGCCGAATTGCGCAAGGCGCACGGGCTCTGATTCGCGTCGCTTGGCGGCAGTTGGCGGCAGTCGACGATAGTCTGCGTCGCCGCGCCTGTGGCGCCGGCGCCCGCGGCCGTTACCCGGTCCGAAGCGCGTCGCTGGATTTGCTGCTGCAGCAATTCGGCGAACGAATCGCTGGCAATCGCCGGGCTGCGGATAAAGCCCTGCCCGACTGTGCATTCGTGCTCGATCAGAAGCGCCAATGCGCGTTCAGTTCGCCCCCTTCGGCAGTGACGTCGAATTCCAATGCACTCGCGATGCCGATACCGCTCGCGTCAGTGCTTAGGATTCTTCTTCAACGGCGATTTCCCGAATGAATGCGCGGTCGATCTAGTCGTTGCGCGAGTGCCTGCATTTCGCGTTCGACGCGGTTGCTGCGGCCGATCGGGCGCCGGGTTTCCGCAGCAAGCGCTCGAAGTGTCCGATGAGTTCGGCCAGCGACTCGCGATATGCCGTTGCAGCCGCGTCGTCCGTCGCGTGGATCGAGCGCCTTCTCCAGCGCCGCGCGCTCGCTCGCGAACAGGTCGGACGAGCCGACCATCGATGCAATAGAGGAAGATTCGCGGGCACTTATGGTCCTTGACCAACAACCAAGGCGATCGGTGAATTCGATTGCGCGGAAGTCGGCCTTCAGTTCTTCGCCGAATTCAGCAACGGTCTCGTCTTCTTCATTGCGATACCAGTTCAGGAGCGCGCGGCTTCCCGACTGCGCTGCACTCGTCGAGTGCATCGAACATGTTAAAGAGCATCTTGGTACTCGAGCTATTGAAATACGTCAGCAGCACGTCGACAGTTGTGACAGCCCGCTCGATTCGGGAAGGTACTGCCGCATCTGTTCGCTCGCGCATCGAACCACCGCCCGTGCCTTCCGGCTGCAATGCATCGGACGAGCAGTGAATGATGTTCTGCGACAGTTCGACGAACGACGAAAAAAGCTTGCGGCGAGTCGGACCGCTCACATCCGCAACCTGGATTTGCAGCTTCACGACCTCGCGCACGGAAGCGATGATGTTACGGTTGCAAAACCGGTCCCGGAAAAGCGCGCTTTTCTTTGTACTTGTGTGTGAAAGCAACAGTGCGTTGGAAGTTCCTCCACGCGGATTGGCGCGCACAGGCATTTCCTTCTGCACATTTGTAAGTCGTTGTTTCGCTAACAATGCGGCGCGCCTTCACGTTGCACATGCAACTTGACTTCACAACAAGAACCTCTACCACTCTATCGAGGCACCTTGCGCAATCGTTTGATCACTTGATGCAGCGTCGTGTCCGCAAGGCAAATTCATCGGACACCGCTTTCGCTCCTCACCTCGGTTTCGCTACGCCGTGCGTAGAAAATGGCTAATCACCGTTCCGCCAGACGTTCCGTGCATCGGCCTGGGCCGCGCCATCTCGCTTATCGTGTCTTCGTCTCATGGCTCGATCTGGGCGTCTCCGTCGGCTTGATGGCGGTGATTGCCGGCGTGATGATCTGGCTGGTCATTCGCGTCATTCAACCCGCACCACCCAACACGTTGACGATTTCCGCGGGACCGGAATACAGCGGCTTTTGGCGGGACGCGCAAAAATACAAGGAGATTCTCGCGCGCAACGGCGTGACGCTGCACGTGCTGACGTCGTCCGGCACGCTGGAGAATCTGGAGCGACTCGCCAATCCTGCCGTTCATGTGGATCTCGGCTTCGTGCAGAGCGGCCTCACGAGTGTGACGAGCATCGCCTCGCCCGACACGCGGCATGCTCGCCTGATGTCGCTCGGCAGCGTCAGCAACTGGCCACTGTTCGTTTTCTATCGCGGCCCCGAACTCACGCGGCTCTCGGAATTCAAGGGCAAACGGCTGGCCATCGGCCGCGAGGGCAGCGGCACGCGAAAACTCGTGCTGTTACTGCTGAAGGCAAACGGCGTCGAACCGAACGGCGTCGAAGCGAACAGCGATACGCAACTGCTGCCGCTCGTCGGCGAGGATGCCGTGAACGCGCTGCTGTCGGACACGGTCGACGCGGCCTTCCTGACGGCCGATTCCGCGCGCCCCGCACTGATGCAGAAAATGATCCGAACAGCGGACATTCATCTCTTCAATTTCACGCAGGCGAAAGCCTACATGCGCACCTTTCCGTTTCTGAATCAGTTCGAAGTACCCATGGGTGCCTTCGATCTCGCCGACAACCTGCCTCCCGAGCCGACGGCAACCATCGCGACGACCATGGAGCTGATTGCGCGCGACACGCTGCACCCAGCGCTATCCGAGCTGCTCGTCGAGGCCGCCGGCGAAGTTCACGGCGGCGCGAGCCTGCTGCAAACGGCGGGTGAATTTCCGGCGCCTGTCGCGCACGATTTTCCGTTGAGCCCGGATGCCGCGCGCTATTACAAGTCCGGCAAGAGCTTCATCTACAGGACGATGCCGTTCTGGCTCGCGAGCCTCGTCGACCGTTTGTGGGTGCTGGTCGTGCCGATCGTCGTTCTG
Organism: Burkholderia sp. E7m39; assembly: GCA_001319865.1. Taxonomy (GTDB): domain Bacteria; phylum Pseudomonadota; class Gammaproteobacteria; order Burkholderiales; family Burkholderiaceae; genus Paraburkholderia; species Paraburkholderia bengalensis. Next base: position 12,945 of record BBSL01000325.1, read on the forward strand.
CTGATACCCGTGCTGCACTATGTGCCGCCGCTGTACGCGTGGCGCGTCAAGTCGCGCTTCTACCGGCGCTACGGCGAACTGATCGCGCTCGAGCGCAGCGTGATCGACGACCCTTCGCAAGAAAAATATGTCGAATTCACCGAGAAGCTCAATGCAATCGAAAAGGGGCTCAACAAACTTCAGATGCCGCTTGCCTATGCCGACGACTTCTACGCGCTGCGCGAGCACATCACCTACGTGCACTCGCAGATCGCGGCACTACGACGCGCCAAAGGAGATTGAACATCCGCCGTCGAGCTGCACGCGAGACGTCACGTTCCGCAGTCTTCCTGCGCACGTTCGCCGAATTGCAGCGCGGCAAGCTGCGCATAGAGCGGGGAACTTCGCAGAAGCTCCGCGTGACGACCTTGCGCGACGATGCGCCCCTGATCCAGAACCACAATTCGGTCCGCTTGTTGCACGGTCGCCAGGCGATGCGCGATGACAAGCGTCGTGCGGTTCTGCGCCGCATTGTCCAGCGCCGTTTGCACGAGCCGTTCGCTCGCGGCATCGAGCGCGCTCGTCGCTTCATCGAGCAGCAGGATGGGAGGATTCTTCAGAATCGCGCGTGCGATCGCAATGCGCTGACGCTGACCGCCTGACAGCCGCACGCCGCGCTCGCCGAGAAACGTGTCATAACCTTGCGGCAACTGCTCGATGAAGCCGGCAGCAGCCGCCATCCCGGCTGCGCGTTGCACTTGTGCGAGCGTCGCGTCGGGCATCCCGTAGCGGATGTTGTCCAGCACGCTGCCCGAGAAAATCACCGATTCCTGCAGCACGACGCCGATCGCGCCGCGCAACGAAGCGAGCGACACCTGATTCGTCGACACGCCATTGATCTGGATGTCGCCGGATTGCGGATCGTAAAAGCGCAATAGCAACTGAAACAAGGTTGTCTTGCCTGCGCCGGACGGCCCGACCAGCGCGACATGCTCGCCGGGGCGCACGTCGAGTGAGAACCCGGAGAGCGCCGTCGTGCCGGGACGCGACGGGTACGAGAAGCTGACGTCGTCGAAACGGATGCCTTCGCCGCGCGCGGGCAGCGGCACGGGCGTCGCGCTTTGCGCCACTGGCGAGCGCGCAGCCAGCAGTTGCAGCAGACGCTCCGTTGCGCCCGCTGCCCGCTGCAGATCGCCCCACACTTCAGCGACGGCGCCCACTGCGCCCGCCGTCATCACCGCATAGAGGATGAACTGCGACAACTGGCCCGCCGTCATGTGTCCGGCGAGCACTGCCTGCGCGCCTAGCCAAAGCACGAACACGACGGCGGCGAAGACGAACACGATCACCACCGCCGTCAACAGGGCTCGCGCGCGGATGCGCGTGAGCGCGGTGTCGAAGGCCATCTCGACCGCGCTGCCGAAGCGTTGCGCTTCGTGGCTCTCATGCGTATACGACTGCACGGTCGGCATGGCGTTGAGCACCTCGCCTGCCAGCGCGCTTGCGTTTGCGATCTTGTCCTGGCTCGCGCGCGAGAGCCGCCGCACGCGCCGCCCGAAAACCACAATAGGCACGACTACCACGACGAGCGTCGCGATGATGTAGCCGGACAACACGGGACTCGTCGCGATCAGCATCGCGATGCCGCCAATGGCCAGCAGCACATTGCGCAGCCCAAGCGAGAAGCTCGTGCCGACCACAGTCTGGATCAGCGTCGTGTCGGTGGTGAGTCGCGACAGCACCTCGCCCGTCTGCGTGGTCTCGAAGAACTGCGGGCTCATCCACATGACATGGTCGTAGACGGCGCGCCGCAGATCGGCCGTGACCCGTTCGCCGAGCCACGAAACCCAATAGAAGCGCAGCGCCGTCGCGGCAGCGAGGATCAGCGACACGACGAAGAGCGCGATGAAATAGCGATCGATATGCGCGCGGTCGCCGCTCGCGAAGCCACGGTCGATCAGAAATTTGAACGCCACCGGCAGCGCCAGCGTCGCGCCCGCGGATGTCAACAGCGCGAACAATGCGAGCGCCCAGCGGCTCGCGTAAGGGCGCAGGAACGGGAACAGCGCGAAGAGGGGCGCGACACGTCGCGGGCGCGCGGCGGTATCTGACATGGAGATTCCTGAGTCTGTGGGCTACGGATGGACGGGAAGGGTGTGCATAGGGGAACGTCGGTGGCACGGTTTGCCGTTCGTCCATCGTTGGCGAAGATTGTCGCCTGCCTCGCCGTGACGTCACCGTGAGGTATTCAGTCGACGCGCGGCGGCTTCGAGCAGCTTCGAACAACGTTGCGCGCGTATCACGCCTCGCGCCGCAATGCGTCTACGATCTGCGCCGCGGCCCGCGCCGCCACCTCGCAACCGAGCACGATATGCGCCTCCGCCGTATCTTCGATGAAATCGTGACTGACGCCGCCGATGCTCGGCACGAAAAGCATGCAAGCGGGAATGTGATGCGCGATCACCTGTGCGTCGTGAGACGCGCCGCTTGGCATCGGCGTCCATTGGCCCGGCGCGATCGCTTCAGCCGCCCGCGCGACATGCTGCTGCAACGCCGCGTCCATCGCGACGGGCTCCTCGGGACCTTCGCACGCAATCAGCTCGGCGCGCACCGCATGCCGCGCGTTCCATTCGTCGACCAGCGTAATCAGCGCGCGTTCCATCGCGTGCAGCCGTTCGGCATTGGCGTCACGGAACTGCAGGTACATTTCGGCCTTGCCCGGCACGACACTGAACGAGCCCGGATCGAGATCGATACGGCCGACGGTCCATACCGTATCCGCGTCCGCGAGTCGATTGAACGCATCGTCGATGCGCGCGACAAATGCCACCAGCGCGGCGCCCGCGTCGCGCCGGATCGCCATCGGCGTCGTGCCCGCGTGATTGCGCTGCCCGGTGAAGCGCAACTGGAATTCGCGGATGCCGACAATCGTCGTCACCACGCCAATCGATTTCCCCGACGATTCGAGCCGCCCGCCCTGCTCGATATGCGGTT
>BBSL01000326.1 GCA_001319865.1 Burkholderia sp. E7m39
GGCCTGAGCGAGCGCATCGCCGAGCAACAGCCCTTCGCGATTGCGCGCGTGCTGCAACGACGCATCGACTGCGTCGCCGACAAAACTGCGGCTGCCCAGAAAACTCGAAAACGTGCCCTCTTCGTCGATCCACGATGCAACGTCGATGGCGAAGTCGCGCGTTGCCGCGCATTCGTCGAGCGCGCGCGCGATTTCAAGGCCGCAGATCACGCCCAGCGCGCCGTCGAGCCACCCGCCCGTCGGTTGCGTATCCGTGTGCGAGCCGATCACGAGCGCCGGGCCCGATTTGCGCGAGCGGCCGAACACCGTGCCGACACCATCGATGGTCGCGTCCAGTCCCGCCTGCGTCATGCGCTTCGCGAGCCAGCGACGTGCTTCCATATCGACGGGCGACAGCGAGAGGCGCACCACGCCCGGTCCATTCGCGCCGAAACTACGCAGCGTCTTGAGATCGTCGAGGAGGCGAATGGAATTGATGCGCGGAAAGTCGTGCACGCGGGTTCTCCAGAACATGAGCGAAGGGTTAAGGCGCGATTTTCGCACCAACGCCATCTACGCGTACGGGATTGCTTCATCCGTCACGATGCGCTCTCGGGTATCGCACCCGATGACAACGACAGCCTCAAACCGATCAGGGCGTGCAGCGCGCCTTTGCGCAGCTTGTAGCCCGGCTCGCCGGGCTCGGTTGCGAACTCCGCCATGATCCGCGCGATCGCGCCGTCGACATCGGCTGCGAGTGCTGGCGGCACCGCCTGCCGCTTGCCCGATTCGAGGCACCGTTCATAGTGCGTTCGCACATCGTCGAGCACGCGATTCAACAGAATGGGAAATTCTCCGGAAAACTTGCCCGACAGTCTGCGCAGGTCGAGTGTGTTGAGCGCAATGCGCATGTCGCGCAGACTTTCCGTCGACGGATGCTTGTCGTCTTCGCTCGGCGCGACGCGCGGAATAAGCTGCATCAGCCGGTCGAGCATCCGCGCATTCAGATCCCGCTGCTCGACCAACGACAGCGGCGACGCACTGAGCACGACATCCCGCCAGCTCGACCGGGTGAGCCGCGCTGACGCCGCGTCCGTGCCGAATGGGCGGATGACGCCCGTCATCACGGACGCGAAGAGAACGCCCGCCAGCCCGGCGAGATTGCCATTCATGAAGTTCAGGAAGTTGGCATCGTAAGCGCTGTCGATGCCGAGAAAAGTGGCCGTCGTCAACGCTACGAGCGTCGATATCAACGCCCATTTCGGACGCGGCATCAGCAACCCGAGCGGCACGAATACGAACGAGAAGTAAATCACCAGGATGCCGAAGTCCTGGCCGCTCGGCAACACGACGAACAGGTAGAACGCTGAAATGATGACGCCTGTTGTCGCGCATCTCAGGAACGTGAGCATCATGGGAACGGGCTCATCGAGCGCGGCGAAGAAGCACACGCCGATCGCGCCCAGCGACACGGCCGCCGCCCCGTCCTGCCAGCCCGAAGCGATCCACAGACACGAAGAAACGAAGATCACCAGCGCCGCCGAACCGGCGGAGAACAACGCAAGGCCACGGTCGAGAAACGCGTGCCGCGTACCGACGCGCCAATGACGAAACCGCGGGCGCCAATGCCCGCTTTCGTGAACGATGATGTGGCGCAGCGTCCGGCAATCGACCCACAGATCGACCAGTTGCCGCAAGCGCGAGAGCGCGCTGGACAACAACGCCGCGTGCCAGATCGTCAATTCATTGCGCGCGGGGTCCAGTTGCGCAATGCGCACCCGCAGTTGCGGCGCCTGCTGCTCCGGGTCCTCGCCAAGCGGTCCGTCCATCCAGCGCCCGATATCGCGCAGGAGTTCCTCAAGACCCGCAGGGATGCCGGACGCGGATTTTTGCAGTGCCGAGAGTATGTCCGCGAGCGCCGACGCGATGGGCAGGATCACCTGCATGCGGCCTTGCAGCTGCTCGCTGCGCGCCAGAATGGCGGGACTCACGTGATCGTACGCCAGCTGACTCAACAGGAATTCGAACCCGCGCACGCTCGACGCCATCCTCTGACGGCTGCCCGATACATGTACTCCCGCGACCCGGCCCGCCAGCGATTCCCGCAGGTAGAGAGCAGCGTCGCGAAACCATGAATCGGTTCGCTCGATCAGCGTCGGTGCAAGACGGTTCGGGAACACGACGCTGCCGACGATACTCGCGCAAACGATGCCCAGCGTGATTTCTTCGGTTCGCGCCACGGCCACGTCGAAAATGCTCAGGGGATTCGACAGCGCGGGTAACGCAATCACGGACAGCGAATAACTGGCAAGCAGGAAAACGTAATTGCGTGCGGCTCGCGTCGAAATCGAAATGTATACGAACACGCCTGTCCATAGCGCGATCGCCGCGCTCAACAGATAAGGCGTTTCCGCGAAGGGCGGCACGAGCGCGATCGCAGCGACCGCGCCAAGCACCGTGCCGAGCACGCGATACAGCGCCTTCGACCGCGTGGCGCCGACAAACGGGTTCGACACGATATAGACGGATGCCAGTGCCCAGTACGGCCTCGGAAGATCGAAGTAGAACGCGATGTAAAGCGCGAGCATCCCCGCCAGGAAGGTCTTTAGCGAGAAGATCCAGTCGCGCAGCGAAGGCAGATTCATTGAATGGAATCACGCGGTCAATCAGGCCATTGCCCGGCTGGTCGGCCGGACTTCGAGTCAAGCGACCATCAGTGTGCTGCGTTTCTCCAGAATCTGCCTGGTCGATGACAAAAACCTTTGAAGGTCACGTGGATGCGATGCCGTCATAGCTTTGTCCGCAGTCGCGCGATGCCAGCAGGTCTAGCAATGCCGAAAGATCCGCGGGTTTGACGAGATAGTGATCCACGCCTGCCTCCGTCGCCTGACGGATGTTTTCCTCTTGACCGTAACCGCTAAGCGCAATGATCAGTGCGTCTTGACAGGCGCTTCCCTCGCGCAGGTACCTCGCCAGTTCGTAGCCCGTCATGTCGGGTAACCCGATGTCGAGCACGACCACATCGGGGCGCATCTCAGCGGCTACGCGAAGCGCCGATGCGCCGTCCATGGCGCATTTCACGATGTACCCATGTATCGATAACAACGCCTCGAGACTTTCCGCCGATGCAACGAGATCATCCACCACCAGCACACGCGTGGCCGTCTTGCGGTTCAAATGCACGACGGGAGCAAGCGTCGCTATGGTGCGCTCCGACACCGTACCGGGCAGCTGGATGGTAAATTCGGCGCCCTTGCCCGGCCCTTCGCTTTTACATCTGACGGACCCGCCGTGTAGCTCCGTGAGATGTCTGACCAACGTCAGGCCAATACCGAGCCCTCCCAACGACCGATGCAACGAGCCGTCAGCCTGTGCAAAGAGATCGAATACGCGCGGCAGAAACGCGGGCTCGATACCCTGTCCGTCGTCCGCAACGGTAATGGTCGCGATGCCATCCGCGAAGCGCGTGGACAACGAAATATGCCCGCCTTGCGGCGTGAACTTCGATGAGTTGTTGAGCAGGTTCGCGACGATCTGCGCAAGCCGGACGACGTCGCCATTGACGATGATATCGACCGCCTCCTCATCGCAGGTCAACGTTTGCGAACGACGGATCAGATGAGGCCGGCTGGTTTCGACTGCGCGGCCGATCACCATAGAAAGCGCTACGGGTGCCTGACGAAGCGCGACGGTTCCCCTCGCGATGCGCGACACGTCGAGCAGATCCTCGACAATGCGCACCATGTGTTCTACCTGCGTCCCGACAATCTCGCTCGCCCAGCGAAGAACCTGCGCGTCGCCCTCTTTTGCACTGCGCATCACGGCGGCCGCATTCGCGATAGGCGCGAGCGGATTACGCAATTCATGCGCCAACATCGCAAGGAACTCGTTCTTGCGTCTGTCACCGTCGCGGATCGTCGAGAACAGCAGTGCATTTTCCAGCGCAATGGATGCACGGCTGACAAACTCATGGCACAACGTGATCTGCTCCGCCTGGATAGTCGCTTGCGACGAACACAGTACGACCACGCCTTTCTGGTTCCCCGTCAACAGCGGAAACGCAGTGACGCTTCGAATGCCTTCGTCGGCAGAGCCATCTTCGATCGTTTCGCTCACACTCTCGCCCACTGCCAGTTCGACGCCCGCGTCGTCTTCGTGCAGCAACCGATGCACGAAGCGGTTCGCGTCAGGAAAAGAACGGGCAAGTGTGCCTGACTGAAATGCGGCGAAATCCGGCGCGTTGCCATCATCGCTTCTTGCCGACTTTGCGGAAAGCGCAGTAGAAAACTCGCCGATGCCTCTCGCCGCCACGAAAGCCACCTCGGCGAACTCGCTGGCCGCCAGTTCCGCGATGCGCTGCAACGTCGCATCGATCTCCAGCGAGCGCGTCAAAGCATGGCTTGCGGTTGCCAAAAAGTCCGCGCGTTGCCGCGCCCGCTCGGCCGCCGCTCTGCCCGACTCCGCTCGTGCAATGGCTTCACGCTCCTCTGCTCTCGACAGAAGCTCGTGATGCATGCGATGCATCTCGACAAATACTTTGACTTTCGAGCGCAGCACTTCGGGAACGACGGGGGCGGAAATATAGTCGACGGCGCCAAGCGAATAGGCGCGCTTCATTTCCGACTCGTCGATGTATGCAGTGACGAAAATAATGGGGGTTTTCGCCGTGCGTCGATACGTGCGCAACAGCGACGCCGTTTCAAGGCCGTCCATCCCGGGCATATTCACATCCAGCATGATGACCGCGAAAGGCCGTTCAAGCACAGCCTTCAAGGCTTCACGGCCCGACCCGACTGTGATTACGTTCTCGTTGAGTTCTTCGAGAATCGTTCGCATCACAACACGCTGTTGTGGCAGATCGTCCACCACGAGAATGTTGACGGGCTGCCGCGACGCGTCCACAGCATTGTCCATCGCAGCCTCCTAGCCGTGCAGCCATGCAAGCAGCGCCGCAAGCAGATCGTCGCGGTTCACCGGCTTCGACAGATAGTCCCATGCGCCAGCCTCGATGCAGCGCTCGCGGTCGCCCTTCATCGCTTTTGCCGTCACTGCGATGATGGGCAGCGTGCGCCCGACGGGAAGCTTGCGGATTTCACTCGTAGTAACGAGCCCATCCATTTCCGGCATCATGATGTCCATCAACACAATGTCGATGTCAGGGTTCGATTCGACGAGCCCTATCGCGTCCCTGCCGTTATCAGCCCAGACATGGCGCATGCCGTGATCTTCGAGCACGGTCGCCAGCGCGAAGATATTGCGCATGTCGTCATCGACGATCAACGCCTTGCGTCCTGCCAGACTTGCGCTGGAACCGTGCAACGTTTCGATGATTTCCCGGGCCTCGTCGGACACGTCTTTCCGGTCGATATGCAATGCTCTCACGCACAGGTCGAGCAAGCGGCTCATCTCGGCCGCAACGCCAGGATTGAAGTATTCGGTTTCACGCATCCACCGTCCGTCAGCTTGACCGGGCGCGAATACGATCAGCGGCAGTGGCGCAAAAGGACTGCGATTTGCGAGCGCCGCTTTCATGTCGTCGATGGAAGTATCGAAGATGTCCTCGTCCATCACGACCGCGCCAACTTCGTCATCGATCAACGCGGTCAATAACTGCTCGCGCGTGTCCGCCAAAACGGGCGTGATTTTCTCGCTGGCAAGCAGCGCGACAAGCTGCTTCCGTTCGGGCGAATCGGCGAGTGCGACAAGCAGTGTGCGCCGCGTTGCACCGGCATGGCGGGCCAGCACACCCAATGCATCGTCCAG
>BBSL01000327.1 GCA_001319865.1 Burkholderia sp. E7m39
AAGTTCACGTTGTCGGTCAGATCCTTCCAGGTGCCCGCCACGCCCTGCACATCGGCCTGGCCGCCGAGCTTGCCTTCCGTGCCGACCTCGCGCGCCACGCGCGTCACCTCGGAGGCGAACGAGCGCAACTGATCGACCATCGTGTTGATCGTGTTCTTCAGTTCGAGAATTTCGCCCTTGACGTCGACGGTGATCTTCTTCGACAGGTCGCCAGCGGCCACCGCCTTCGTCACTTCGGCGATGTTGCGCACCTGGCTCGTCAGATTGCCCGCCATCGAGTTGACCGAGTCGGTCAGATCTTTCCAGGTCCCTGCGACGCCCTGTACGTCGGCTTGGCCGCCGAGCTTGCCCTCCGTGCCCACCTCGCGGGCGACGCGCGTGACTTCGACAGCAAACGTGCCGAGTTGCTCGACCATCGTGTTGATCGTCTTGGCGGTCCTGAGAAACTCGCCTTGCAACGGACGCCCGTCTGCTTCTAGCGCCATGCTTTTCGAAAGATCGCCCTGCGCGACCGCGCCGATCACGCGCGCCACTTCGCTCGTCGGATGCACCAGGTCGGCTATCAGCGAGTTCACCGCGTCGATCGAATCGCCCCAGAAACCTCGCGCGTAGGGAAGTGCCGCACGCTCTTTCAACCGCCCTTCCTTGCCGACTACTTTGCTAAGCCGCCCGAGTTCTTCAGCGATACGGACATTCTGTTCGACCACATCGTTGAAGACATGCGCGACCTTGCCGTGTATGCCCGGCCAGTCCGCCGGCAACGCGGAAGCTTCACCCTTCTGCAGGGACGCCAGCGCGCCGAGGACGGTTTTCGTGCATTCTTGCGCCGTCGTCACGCTGTCGAAAAGAAGATTCACGTGAGATGCACTGTCGAGCCAGATACCGGTCAGTGCACCGCTATCGATCGCCACATCTTTCCCCGATGCCCTGTGGCCTGACAGGTATCTCGACATCTTGCCGAGGTGCCGTCCAATATCCCTCGTCTGAGAGGAAAGCAGATTGAATTCGGCTGCAACCTTGCCGGCCTCGCCGGTCCAGTTTTCCGGCAGACGATATGAAGTATCGCCCCGGCGCAGCGCACTCAACGCCGCCGCGATATGCGCCAGCTGGTCATTCGATTGCAGCGCTGACTCGACTTCGAACGTATCCATGCGTTCCTCACCTGTCACACGCGAGCGGTGCGTTGTAGTTGAAGTTGTCGATGTGATGGCTTGATTCGCGCGCGGAATAGATACGAAGTCGCGCGATCAAATGATGTTAGCGATACCGCAACTGCCGGATAAAGGCGCCTCCCTGCGTGCGCTTGCCTGCAATCTACCAGTCAATCGGCTAATTTGCCGCCAAAGCGCGAACGCGCGAAATTGGGGGATTTACTCGTATGCCGATAACGAGTGCATTTTTAGCGCAGCGCGCATGCGAATACACACAATATTCAGGTATTTGTTTCCGACTCCACACCGGGTGAAGTATTTATTGCCTTGTCGGAATGATGAAGCTTCATACGGGGTGGGCGAGTCTTACGGCAATAGGCGGGGCGAAGTTCGTGCAGTCTGCCATCGCGCCACGACGCTAAACGTGCCGCGATCCTTATGTTTCGTTCGCGATGCGATTGCCGCGATAGGAACTTTAACAGCGCAAGTGGATTGCGTTTCTTACGCCTTGGCTTCCTGCACTTTGTCATTAGTACTGCTTTTCGTAAATATGAAAGCAAAGCGCCAGACGGTTTCTGATCACACAGATACTCAGCCTTGATAAACCAATTGTTCTTTATCAGGCATAGCGAATGCCTCCGCTTTGTTTGCCACCTTTTTTCTGGCGGCTCTGAGGTCTGATCAATTGCAATCACACAGCACGACGATTGCGGCTCGCGCCACCCGCCCAAATCGGCCACGAAGATGGCGAGCGTTCTCATCGCTTGAGGGCTTACGATAGAAAAACCTGGTACACCGCTCCAATTGCCGTGGCGAACCCAACGGGTCGACCACGCGGAACGGCCGAACGAAACCGCACGCCGGCCGGTGCGTCATTTGCCAGGGGTTCCGGCGGCTTCGCACTTGGCTCGGAATCCCGCGTCTCAGTTCGATGAGCACTCCGCAAGGGGACGGCAGATGAATGTAGCAAACGGAAGGATCAGACGAAACGCACCGAAGCGAGTTCTGATGTTCAAACAGGCCGAACTTGCGCAGTCGGCTGCAGGTAGCCGTGGTGCAGACACCAAGGCCGCACCATCCGCGCGGGCCAAACGCCCCGTGCTCTGGGTTGTGTCGGCAAGCGCATTGGCTATCGGGGTCATGGGTATCGTCACGTATGGCGATCGATTCGGATTTGGACCCGCGTCGTCAGCACAACACACGTCCTGGTCCGGTCATGTCCCGCTACCGCCGTCGACTCCCGGCCGCGAAACCGCGGTCGGCAATGCCGAGGTCGCGCCGCCTGTGCCTTCCACTCCGACCGATCATCGCGCTGCACCTACTAACGATTCCGCTGCGCGGCAGCCGGCTACGCGAGAGCCAGGTCAAGCAAACTATGCTGCCACGCAGAATCGCCGGCATTCGGCGCCGCACGTGAAAGCAATTGCGCCGCACACGCCTGGTATTAGCCGACCCACGTCGCCATCGCAACAAGGGGCTTCCCCCGGTCGCGTCGCGAGATCATCGCCACCTCTTGTCCGCGAAACCACGATCGGCAGTGCTGGACTCGCCGCGCCCGCGCCTTCCCATTCGGTCGATCACCGCAGTGCACTTTCTCCGAAGTCTGCTTCACCGCAATTGGCTGAAGGACAGTCTGCAGGCGCTCAGGGTGCAGGCGGTTCGCGTGCCGGTGCGGGTGCTGGGGCGGGTGCAGGTGTAGGTGGTTCGGGTGCTGGCAGTTCGGGTGCTGG
>BBSL01000328.1 GCA_001319865.1 Burkholderia sp. E7m39
GGCGGTGCGGGTGCAGGCGGTGCCGGCGCAGGCGGTTCGGGTGCAGGCGGTGCCGGCGCAGGCGGTGCGGGCGCAGGCGGCTCCGGTGCGGGCGGTCATGGTGCAGGCAGTTCCGGTGCAGGCGGTGCCGGCGCAGGCGGTCACGGCTCGGGCGGGTCAGGTGCAGGTGGGAACGGCGGAGGCGGTCACGGCTCGGGCGGGTCAAGGTAATCGGCCACCTTGTGTTTTCAACCGCCCTTTCGTACGCCCGGTTCGGCGCAACACTGAGGGCGAATGCTCGTGTGGAAACAAGATTTTTCGGGACGGGGCGCGAGAGCGGCGATCACTCAAAAAGGGTCACTGCATCGCGCTGACACGAGCCGAACGCCGCGAGGCGCGACAAAGCCCCAGATTGCCTGAGCTCGCGGCCATTCTTGTAGCACGCCATCCTTTAGTTCGCCTAAACATGTTCGCAACTCATCGTTTGAAGTAGTACGCCAGTGTGGGGATTCAGGTATTCGTGACCGTCCACATCTGGATGACATATGTTCTGGTTGAAGTAAGTCGGCGTTCGGCGCAGCCGGCATTTTCGTGCAGGCGACGACGACTGGAGTTTATATCCCGTCGCCATAGGGGCCAGTCATGCGCTCTGCCATTTGAACACGGTGCGGGTTCCGCCTACCCGCCATCCGCGCTACCGCCCTTACCAGGCGCTACGCGCCTTAGGGGCGGCCGGGGTTTCCGGTCGTTCCCGCCGCCCGTGACGGAGACGGGACGGTCCAGCATTCGTCGCAGGAAGGTTGCAGCGCGAGGACGCGGAATGGCCTTCCGCGGAATCTCGCTTTGCTAGGCAACGGTGAAGTTAATTATGCCAATCCGCCTGCTGGAACAGCCGCCGTCATGCACATTACCGCACGATCCCGCGCGCAAAATATCGCGTCAATGTGCAGGCGGTTTCCTCCGCTACACAGGCCGCCGAGCGACGCAACTCCGATCGACCTCCATTATCGAACTGTACCCGATCAGGGCGAGGGTCCGGTCGATTTCCTCCTTGATCATTGCGATGACATCAGACACACCGGCCTCACCTTTCGCGGAGAGCCCATACAAGGTGGCGCGTCCGAGCATCACGGCCGTCGCACCCAATGCGACCGCCTTTACCACATCGGCTCCTCTTCGAATACCACTGTCCAGAATGAGATCGGTGGTCGGAGTCGCATCGGAAATGCTCGGCAATGCGTCGATCGGTGCAGGAAGATCCGCAAGCTGTCGTCCTCCATGATTGGAGACGATGACACCGTCGGCGCCGATTTCCACGCATCGTTCGGCATCCTCAGCCGTCACTATGCCCTTGACAAGCAGCTTCCCGGGCCAGTCGTCGCGCAAGCGACGGAGGTCGTCCCAGCCGAAGCTCGCGTCCATTTCCCGCCGCAGCACCGCAGCCTGCGAGGCGGTATCAGACGCGTCATCGGTCGCGAAGTTCTTCAACTGCGGCATACCATTCGTTAGATAGGACCAGAGCCAACGGGGATGTGAAATGCCATCGAGAGCGCCTCGTGGAGTGACTTTGAACGGCATGGCGAACCCGTTTCGCAGATCACGTTGCCGGAACCCATTCACCGCAACGTCCGTAGTCAGGATCAACGTCGAATAGTTAGCCGCACGCGCTCGGCTGACCAGGCTCTTCGCCAGATTCCGGTGTACCACGTATAACTGGAACCACAAGTCTCCGTCCGCGCCCCTCGATACCTCTTCGATGGACATATTCGACGCGGTAGAGAGTGCGAAAGGAATGCCAGCCTTGCTCGCAGCGCGTGCAAGCGAAAGATCTCCGTTGGGCCAGAACGCACTATTGAGACCGGTCGGCGCGATAACGAGCGGCGAGCAGATTTGTCTTCCCAGAAGCTCGGTAGACTGCACACGCTTGCTCACATCGATAAGGCGCCGGGGGCGCAATTCCCACCTGTCAAAGGCCGCGCGATTGTGCCTCAGGCCGGACTCGTCGTCAGCCCCGCCTTCCAGATAGTCGAATACCATCCTTGGTAACCGGCGCCGAGCCTCGGAACGATAGTCACCGACGGAGAAGATACCGGGAAATGCTCTTGTCATGATTGCGTCTTGCGTGATTGAAATGGAAAGCGGGGAAAGAAAGCAATTTCTTACCGCTCCTCACGTGACCGTCGAGCGCCAACCTCAGACGAAGACGAGCCGCAGTTTGACCGGCGGCAACACATCGATTTATTGCGAGAATCAGTTCGTGATGCGCAAGCCAATCCGGAACAAAATCGCAGCCGGTCACGTGGTGCCTGTTGCGACAGACCGCGCCGTCTTAACGCTGCGGCGATTGCGACTGGTAGGCGGAGCGAGAAAGCGCCGCCCATCCCAGTCGCTGTTCCCGCGTTACTCAGTGACGACTTGAGTGACCAGCCGCTTCTGACGCAGCGCCGGGATATGGTTTTTGACTGCCGACAGCGAAATCAGTACCAACAGCATTGCGACTCCGAGCATCGCGAGATAAAGGGTCGCTCCGCCTACGGTGATGACGATGGCGCCAGCGAATGCGCTAAGAATGGCACCTAGTCGTCCAAACGCGAGCCCCGAAGCGAGGCCGGTTGCTCTCACGCGGGTCGGATAAACATACGCACACAAGGCGTACATCGTCGACTGAACTGCGTTGACAAAGAGACCGTGGACGCCCAGACCGATAACAAGGAGGCTCGTGTGAGTTGCCACGTCAACGCCTCGTAGGAAAAAGGCGCTCGCACATCCTCCGGCGCAGCACACCAGGAGCGGCCAACGCGAACCAAAACGCGTGATGGCCAAGGCGCAGATGAGTGCGCCGAAGACGCCGCCCAGGTTGTATGCGGTCAGGCCCGAACCCGCAATTGCCACAGGAAGCCCTTCCGATGTGAGCATGGTCGGTAGCCAGCTAAAGGCGGCATAGACTGCCAGCAGACACATGAAAAACGCACCCCAGATAGCAATGGTGTTGCGTCGCTGACCCGGCTCAAAAAGTGCCCCGAAGCCGTCGCGTTGCTCGAGCCTTTGCTCGGCGGCGTCAATGAAAATCGTCTGTGCACTAATCGGCCGCGACATTTTCGCGAGGAGCGCGTGCAACTCGGTCCAGCGCTGCTCTTTGCGAGCAAGAAAGCGGGGAGACTCCGGAAACACAAAAAACAGAAGAATGCCAAGTGCCAAGGGGATCGTGCCACCGATGAAGAACAAGCCACGCCAACCGAAGGTCGGCAAAACTGCACCGGCGAAGAATCCAGCAAGCATGCCTCCGAGCGGCACGCAAACGATGGTAGATGTGACGGCGAGCGTGCGGCGACGTGCAGGAGTGAACTCTGCCGTCATCGTCGTGGCACTAGGAAGCGCTCCGCCGATGCCCAAGCCCGCGATAAACCGAAGCGCGGCAATCATCGTTATGTTTTGGGCAAGTCCGATGGCACAGGTTGCCGCGCCGAACACCACGACGCTACCGATGAGCGCCCAGCGCCGGCCAAATCTGTCGGCAAACAGGCCAGCGCAAGCGCTCCCGACGCCCATGCCAACCAGACCCGCCGCTACGGCCGGCGCGAACGCGTTGCGTGTTATGCCCCATTCTTTGATGATCGTGGGAATGGCGTAACCGATGAGTTGGCCATCGAAGCCATCCATGACGATCGACAGCGCGGCCAGGCAAACGATCAACTTCTGAATGAGCGTAAATGGTCCGTCGTCGAGAAGACTGCCGATGTCGGCAGTCTTTGAAGTGCTGAAGGTCTGCGAATTCATTACACGGCCTCCGCGCACGCTTTGGATGGTCTGTCGATTGCAACAGGGTCTGCGACGTCGCGCGGCGGTATAGCAAAATAAATCTTCATGACGATGTCTCCTGGGTACGCTGCGCCGTGGCTGACCGACGCGTCTTTTGATGCATGAACGCGGACGTTTGTTGTTTGTGTCGTTGCCCGCGGCTATCTACTGCGTAACGGCTGATGCGTTTCGCGCGTCAATAAGCCTGACGAGTTTCGCCAATGTCTCGGTGTGCGGAACAGACACGCTGAGACTGCGGGCCACATCGACGACTGCGCCGTTGATGCCTTCGATCTCTGTCTTCCGCCCGGCTAGAACGTCTTGCAACATCGACGGCTTGTGACCGCGGTGCTGCTCAATCGCATGAACGATGCTTGCCGAGCACACGCTCAGATCCGCGGAAATTCCGCTGGCATTCGCCACTGAGATGACCTCGGCGGCAACGGTCAGTGCCAGGCTCTTACTGTCCTCCAGCAGTCCAAGCTGGTCCACCGTGGCTCCAGTGACTGCACAGATGCTGTTGAGAGCGGCGTTGAAAGCCACTTTTTCCCAGATAGCTGCCCAGACGTTGTCGTCGACCTGACAATTCAATCCGGCGGAATTCAGAGTCTGGGCGACGGCATCGACTTTTAACATGCGTTCACGGTCGGCACTCATCATCCGAATCTTTCCTTCGCCGTGGCTGCTTACGGAGCCGGGCGCGACGAGGTCCGCAGGCCACGTGGTGACGCCAACGAGTACATTGGAAAGTGGCACGAAGTCGCGAATCGCCTCAACGTTTCCCAGTCCGTTTTGCAGCGTGAGCACGGCGGTTGTCTCGCCGAGCAGATGCTCGATGCCGGACAAGGCCGCGCGGGTGTGCATCGACTTCGTGAAAACCAACAGCAATTCAGGTGTTTTGTCCATCGCTCCAGGTCGTACTGCGGCGATGTTCTTGATGGCGCGAGTATTGCCATCTATCTCCAAGCGGAGGCCGTTCGCACCGATCGCTTCTAGATGCGATTGATTGATGTCGATCAGCGTCACTGAGTGACCGGCTTCCGCGAGGCGGCCGCCGAACAACGACCCCATCGCTCCAGCACCGAGTACGGCAATTTCCATAATTGACATGTCGACCGTGGTTGCGGTCTTACCTTGAGTTGTCGAATGCGTTGACGAGAGTGACGGGGCGTAACTCAAAACGGATAGTGTCGCGGCGACGTTTGCACAGTGACCCAGCGCAGGTCGGTGAACGCGGCAATGCCTGCGTGTCCACCAAAGTGGCCAAAGCCACTACCCTTGACGCCTCCAAAGGGCATCTGTGCTTCGTCGTGGACGGTCGGCCCGTTGACGTGGCAAATCCCGGACTGGATGCGGCTAGCTACCCGCATCGCGCGCGCGACGTCGCGACTGAACACGGCCGCAGCAAGACCGTATTCGTTATCGTTAGCGCATCGGATCGCTTCTTCTTCGCCGTCAACGCGCACGATTGCCTTGACAGGGCCAAACGTTTCTTCGTTGTAGATCCGCATGTTCGGCCCGACGTTATCGACCAGCGTTGCAGGCATAAGCGTGCTGTCTGCTGTTCCTCCGCAAACCAGGGTTGCGCCTTTGAGCAGGGCGTCATCAATCAAAGCGTTGCATCGCTGTACCGTCGCCATATCGACAACGGAGCCCAGGACGACCGGCCCCTTTCGCGGGTCGCCGAGCGGCAGCGCTTTAGCCTTTTCACCAAGTTGAAGGACAAACTCGTCGGCGATTGCCCGATCAACGATGATGCGCTCGGTGGACATGCAGATTTGTCCTGAATTGGCGAAGGCACCAAAAGCTGCACCATCGACGGCTGCCGCTATGTCGGCGTCCTCGAGCACGATCAGCGGGGCCTTTCCGCCCAATTCAAGAACGGACGGTTTGAGATGCCGTGCGCAGCTTTCTGCAATGATTTTCCCGACCTTTGTTGAGCCCGTGAAATTGACACGTCGGATAGCCGGATGCGAAATCAGCGCCTCGACAACCGGACCTGCATCAGCGGGCGCGTTGGTCACAAAGTTGACGACGCCTGCGGGCAACCCTGCATCCATGAAGGCTTCCGCAATGAGTGCGTGCGTCGCCGGGCAGATTTCCGAGCCCTTCAGTACAACCGTGTTACCGCAAGCGAGTGGAAGGGCAACTGCACGGACTCCAAGGATGACAGGCGCATTCCACGGCGCAATCCCGAGGCATACCCCTGCCGGTTGCCGAACCGCCATGGCCAGGCTGCCGGGTACGTCGGACGGAATGACTTCGCCTGAAATCTGCGTGGTCAGTGACGCTGCCTCCCGCAGGCCGTCTGCGGCCAATCGCACGTTGAAGTCAGCCCAGATGCGCGAAGCGCCCGTTTCGGCCGCCATCGCGGAAGCAAACGCATTCGCCCTTGCTTCGAGCGCTTGCGCCGCGCTAAGGAGATAGGAACGACGTCGCGTCGGGCCCAACTGAGACCAGTGAGAAAACGCGACGGCAGCTGAATCCACTGCGTCACGAACATCGTCAAGCGTACACGCAGGGGCCACGCTTGCGACGTCCTGATCCAAGGGGTTAAAGCGTTGGAATGTCGCGCCATTACTCGCGCCGACATGCGCTCCGTTGATGAGCATCAAAATTGACTTCATAGTCTCCGCCGTATGTTTCTCTTTTCCTGAACGAGGTCCGTCAGGCAACCACGACCTCTACAAGACGCGGCTCGCCCGCCTCGAGGGCTTGCTTCAACTTCTCCGCAAGCTCCGCGGCGTCCGTGACACGGAGACCTTTGCAACCCATGCCTTGGGCAAGCGACACGAAATCCAGACCCGGAAGATCGGTACCCTGAACCGGGTCGTCGGAAGCGAAGCCAAACACCGGCGCAAACTCTTGAAGCGCGGCGTAGCGCTGGTTGTTCAAAATGACAAACGTGATCGGCAGACGCATCTGCACGGCGCTATAGATTGCCTGGATCGAGTACATGCTCGAGCCGTCTCCGATCAGTCCAATCACTCTGCTGTTGGGAAGAGCGAGCGCAACGCCGACCGCTGCAGGCATGCCGTACCCCAAGCCGCCGCTAGCCATCGTGAAAAAGGTACTGCTCTTTGTGAATGGCAGATACCGCTGCATGACCGGGCGAGAACTCGGTGCCTCTTCAACGACAACGTCGTTCGGGTCGCGAAGCTCAGCCAGGGTTTGCAGCGCGAAGGCGACCGACATCACGGGCGACGGCTCAGCACGGGGTGGCCTGGGCCGAGGCTCAGGCAAAGGGCGAGCGCCCGGTGCTGCACGCGCCAGCAAGTCAAGCACGCCGAGGCGGACATTACCGACCACTGCAGCCCCCGCGGGCGTCCACGCCGCGACATTGGGGTCGTCGATGAGTTGATAAAGGGCCGTGCCGGGAGGCACGTGCGGGCCTGTACCTTCGACGTGGTAAGAAAAAGCAGGCGCGCCAAGGACAACGATAACGTCGTGCCCATCGAGCAGCGAGACGATCTTTTCACGCATCGCAGGTAGAAATCCCGCGAAGAGTCGGTGGTCCTCGGGGAACGAACAACGAGCGCTCATCGGCGCGACAAACACGCGTGCGTTATGTCTCTCAGCCAGTTGAACAACTTCCTTCCATGCGCCAACCCGGTCGACACCCGCACCCACGACGAGAGCAGGCGTTCTCGATGCGTCCAGCGCTGCGCCGAGTTTCGCCAATGCCTCCGGGTCAGGACGGACCGAATGGCTGACAGTCGCGCGCTCATGAAACTCCGCAGGCTGGTCCCAGTCATCCACGGGAATCGAAACGAAGACAGGCCCACGTGGCTCCTGCATTGCAATGTGATACGCGCGCTCGAGTGCGCGCGGCACGTCTTGCGCACGCGCGGGCTCAATCGCCCACTTCACGTATGGCTTGGGCAACTCGACTGCCTGTGCGGCGGAGAGGAACGGGTCGAAGGGCAAGATCGAACGGGCTTGTTGACCCGCCGTAATAACAAGCGGCGTCTGATTCTTGAATGCCGTGAAGATGTTGCCCATCGCGTTGCCGACGCCGGCCGCGGAATGGAGGTTCACTAAGGCTGCGTTTCCAGTCGCTTGCGCATAGCCATCGGCCATCCCGACGACTGCCGCTTCTTGTAAGCCCAGGACGTATCGGAAGTCGACAGGAAAGTCCCGAAACATCGGAAGCTCCGTCGATCCAGGGTTAGCAAAGATCGACGTCATTCCCAGTTCACGCACAAGCTCGATGACGACGTCCCTGACGGTAACGCGTGTCGACGGACTGCTTCCCTCGCCTTGTTTGTCGCTGCCTGTCATTGCAATTCCTTTTTCGTTCAAGAGCGTCTGCTCTTCGGTAAAACGAGTATGGAATTCGGAGGCATGCTTGAATATTGCTTTTTTGCGCGAAACCATTTACCTTCAGGTTAAGGTCTGGAACTGGTGGAAATTCTCATATGTTTATGTAAGTGACTGTTTATGAAGGGTTTTTAAAGGTCCACCTTGCGTTGATGGCCGATGCTGCAGGCCAGTGTCCCTAGGGAACACCCCGAGATGCGTCCTGGCGCGTTCCGCGGTCTGACGCTTGCCGGCATCGAATTGACCTGTGCGAACTCATGACCTACAACCTCCATCAATTGCATGCTTTTACGGCCATCGTGTCGTCCGGTAGTCTCGGAAGGGCCGCAGCATTGCTCAATGTGACTCAGCCAGCACTAAGTCGAACGATCAAGCGCCTGGAGGAAGATGTTGGCGCGTCGCTCTTTGAGCGGCACGTGAAAGGCATGCAGTTGACGGACATCGGCGCTGCCTTGCTGCCGCATGCTCAGCTTCTATTGCGCGAGGCAGAAAATGCGCACGAAGAAATCGACGCGATGCGCGGACTCGCCAAAGGAACGATCAAGGTGGGAGCAGTAGGCAGTCTTGCTGCCCACTTCCTTCCTTTGGCCGTCGATCGTGTCCTAGGGAAATGGGGCAACTTGCACGTCGAAATAATTGAAGGCGTGTGGGACCGCCTCGCCGAGGGGCTCATCAATTACGAGATCGACCTCGCTCTAAGTACGGCTACCAATGACAGCGACGAGATCGTGGCCGTGCCTGACTGCCGATGGGAGGACAACAGCTTTGTGGTAGCGGCTTTCGGCCATCCACTGCGCAAGAAACCTAAGCTCACTCTTGCCGACACGTTGACCGCGCGGTGGGCCATCCCTCCCAAAGGTACAGCCCCTTATGAACACATGCGAGAGACGTTCCTCTCTCGCAACCTCGACATGCCGGAAATTGCTGTCCGGACGCGGTCGGTGACAGTGCTTAAAAGTCTGGTAGCCGAATGCTCGTTTCTGAGCTGGATGCCCGAACCAATGTACGACGCTGAAAGCAAGGCAGGGATCATGGGGACTCTGCCTATTCCGGGAATTAGCGCGGCCAGAACACTGACAGCGTTTAAGCGCCGCAATGGAATACTGCCACGGCCAGCCGCGCGTCTACTCGACGAACTCAGAAGCTTGACCGAGCGCGGCATGGCATTGCAGTCCACGCGATAAGCCCTATCTGCTCGGCTGGTTCGGCATTCTCGTCGAAGCGCCGCCATCTGCCGGCGAGTTCATCCATGCGCGGCACGACCGGGGCTGCGCGCTCACCAGCATGCGCTCGCCGGGCGTGTAGCGCATCTGTTTCCAGTGCGATCCGAAAGGAACAGTCATCGCAAGCCATAGGCCGGCCCGATTCGCTGTTACAGCAACCGCAACGCGAGCACA
>BBSL01000329.1 GCA_001319865.1 Burkholderia sp. E7m39
ACATCGAGAGAGTTAAGCGTTAAGACTCCGGTAAGGAAGGTTGCCCAAGATGATCGGCAACCAACGGAGATTTTCGTGAGCAAATCATTTCATTCGCTGCCGGCCGGGTACGGGGTGCTCGTGCTGGTCTTCGCCGTGATCTCAATGGCGACAGCCAATGCTGCGACGCCATCAGAACTTCTCGGCACTTACCGTACGCAGTCTGGCAATACTGAGCCCGCCCCGTCGCGCGGGCAACAGTTCTTCAATTCCTCTCACGGCCATGAGTGGCGTTGCGCTTCGTGCCACGGCGCGGTACCCACGCAGACGGGGAGGCATGTCGTCACCGGCAAGTCAATCGCACCTTTGGCTCCGGCGTTCAACCCGGACCGCTTTACCGACGCCTCGAAGGTTGAGAAATGGTTCCGCCGCAACTGCAACGACGTTGTCGGACGCGAGTGCAGTGCAGCGGAGAAAGCGGATCTGATTGCGTGGCTTCTGACGCTCAAGCCGTAGCCGGCTCCCTCCACTATCGAAAGTCCGTCCTCGGAGCGACTCCCATGCAGTTCACGCTCGTGCCCCGTCATCTCGTTTGCGTCGCCGCTGTTATCGCTACCTTGATGCCCCCGATCGCTGCGGCCGAATCAGAAGGGACGCCCAGCCGGGTCGACGTGCTCCCAAAGTATCGGCAGGAATGCGCGACCTGCCATATCGCCTACCCGCGGGACATGCTCCCTGCCGCGTCATGGCAGCGCATTGTGGGCAACCTGCAGCACCATTTCGGCACCGATGCGTCACTCGATGCCGACTCCGTCAGGCAGATTTCGGCGTGGCTCTCCGAAACTTCGGCGGGAGAAGCGGCCGCGCGCGCTGCTCCGCCCGAAGATCGCATCACCCGCTCTCGCTGGTTCCGGCAAGAGCACGCAGAAGTGCCTGCCGACACCTGGAAGCGTCCGATGATCAGAAGCGCGTCGAATTGCGCGGCCTGCCATACCCGTGCAGAACAAGGAAACTTCAATGAACACTTCATCCGCATACCGCAATAACAAGAGCACCCGCGATACGACCCAACGTCGTATTCTGGTTTGGGACGCTCCCGTACGGCTCTTCCACTGGCTGTTCGCGGCCTGCTTTGCGGGTGCATGGCTGACCGCGGAAAGCGAGCATTGGCGGCTCGTGCATGTCGCGCTAGGCTACACGGCGGGTGGTCTCGTGATATTTCGACTTGCATGGGGGCTGCTCGGGACGAAGTACGCCCGCTTTTCCAGCTTCGTTCGCGGCCCTTCGTACGTGGGGCGATATCTTGTTGGGATATTGCGCGGCCATCCGCAACGCCATGTTGGACACAACCCGGCAGGCGCCGTCGTCATCGTCGCCATGTTGGCTTTGGCATGCGCAGTGACCGTCACCGGTTGGGCGGCCTTCAACGATGTCGGAGGAAACTGGCTGGGTGAAGTGCACGAGGCTTTGGCCAGCATCATGCTTGGGCTGGTTGGCGTACATGTGGCCGGCGTCGTCGTGAGCAGCTGGCTTCATCGGGAGAATCTGGTTGGCGCGATGCTGAGTGGATACAAGTTCGGCCAACCGGAAGAAGGCATCAAACGCGCATGGCGAACGGTAGCGGCGATTGTGCTCGCCAGTGTGCTGATGTTCTGGTGGTGGCAGTGGCAAGTCGCACCCGCGCCAATGACGCCGAATGCCGCAGCAACTGCGCACCAGACCGCCAGCGAAGATGCCGAGTGACGACCTTCAAATGTTAAGGACATCATGCGTATCCTTCTCGTCGAAGATGATCCGTTGCTTGGCGACGGAATTCGCGCGGGTCTTCGGCAAGCAGGGTTTCAGGTCGACTGGGTTCGCGACGGCCAGGCTGCCGAGACCGAACTGCGTACACGGTCCTACGCGGCCGCCGTTCTGGATCTGGGGCTTCCGCTCAAGGATGGCATCGACGTCCTGTCGTCGGTGCGTCACGCGGGCGTGACCGTGCCCGTGCTTGTGCTGACTGCACGCGATACGGTTCTCGATCGTGTCCGGGGACTCGACATCGGTGCCGACGACTACGTCGTCAAGCCCATCGATCTTCTGGAGCTTGCCGCTCGCCTGCGAGCGCTCGTGCGTCGCGCGCACGGTCAGCCGCAGGAAAGGCTGGAGGTGCGGGACGTCACGCTCGAACCCGCTGCGAGACTTGTCTACCGGAATGGAGAACGCATCACCGTCTCCACCCGCGAGTACGACCTTCTGTACGTACTGATGCTCAACGCGGACCGAGTCATGTCGCGCGAACAGCTGGAGCAGGCCATGTACGGCTGGGGTCAAGAAGTGGAGAGCAACGCAGTTGAAGTGCACATCCATCGCCTGCGCGCCAAACTCGGCGGTGACCTGATCAGAACAGTTCGTGGCGTCGGCTACGTCCTGATGCGAGAGGGTTCCGCTCCGTGATGATCCTGCCTCGCTCATTGCAGGGACGTTTGCTGGTGCTGGTCATTGGCGGCGTGGTCGTCGTATGGCTGATCACTGCGTTGTTCATCTGGCGTGACGCCCGCCGGGAACTCGACGAACTGCTCGACAGTCACCTCGCGCAGGCAGCTGCACTGCTGGTGGTCCAGCAGACACAATCGATTGACGACGACGATGGCGAGGTCGATGCGCGCGTTTCGCATCCCTATGCACCGAAGGTTGCTTTCCAGATTTTTCATGAAGGAGAGACAGTCGTGCGTTCGGCCAATGCACCGGCTGAACCGATGATTTCCGTCAATGGCGAGTTCGGACAGGGTTTCGCGACGGTGCAACTTAATGGTGATGCGTGGCGCGTGTTCGCCGTGCACGGAACGGGAAGGGATACACGCATCTATGTCGGTGAGCGTATCGATTCGCGCACGGACATACTGCTAGCGGTATTGCGCGGAACATTGTGGCCCATGTTGGCCGCGCTGCCCCTTCTTGGACTTGCCACCTGGTGGGCAGTGCGACAAGGCGTGATGCCGCTTAAGAAGCTGGGGCGCAGCATTGCGCAGCGTGGGCCGGATGATCTGGCTCCCGTCATGATGACGCAAACGCCTGCCGAAATGTCCCCGGTGCTCGAAGCGCTCAACCAGCTATTCGAGCGTATCCAGACGGTATGGGACGCAGAACGCCGGTTCACTGCCGATGCCGCGCACGAGTTGCGCACACCTATCGCGGCGATCAGGTCGCAGGCTCAGGTCGCGTTGGCAGAAACAGACGATCGCCTCCGTCAGCACGCGCTACGCGCCACCATCGAAGGTTGTGACCGTGCGACGCGTCTCGTTAGCCAGTTGCTGGTGCTTTCAAGACTAGATTCCGGCGCCACCCTCGAGTTCAAGCGGGTCAATCTGAGCGCACTTGCGCAACGGGTGGCCGCAGAACTGGCGCCGACGGCGATCGCGAAACGGCAGTCGCTAGAACTCGACGGTGCAACGCCCTGCCACGTCATCGGCAACGAAATATTGCTCGCGGCTTTGATTCGCAACCTCGTGGAGAATGCCATCCGTTACAGCCCGCCTGGCGCGTCCGTGTTCATCAGAACGGCGACAGATGACGGCAAAGCGCTTCTGCTGGTTGAGGACAGCGGTCCTGGCCTCGCCGATACGGATCGTCGGCGATTGGGTGAGCGCTTCTTTCGTGTTCCGGGTACCGGCGAAAGCGGCAGTGGTCTTGGTTGGTCGATCGTCCAGCGAATCGTCGCCCTTCACGCGGCAACAGTCGATGTGCGCCGCTCTAAACCTCTCGGGGGGCTTGCAGTCGAGGTGACGTGGCATGGTGCCGATACATGATCTGCATCAACGCGCCATGCCCGGGGCGACCGTCCTTCGTTCAGCTCGACTGCGAGTCCCCGGCCGGTGGTTAGCGGCGTTGCATTTCACAAAGCCTGCATCGCCGCATCGATGACGAGCCCGCCGGGTAACAGTTCCCGGCGAGGAAACTTGACCAGCACGAACGACCGAATCGCGGCCCGCTTGCCTGGAATGCGGGCGAAATGAAATTCGATATCTGTCCCTGCCTTGCTAGCCGGCGCTTGTACGACATTCATGGAATCGATCCGAATATGCCTGCTCTTTATGTGCAGATGATCGGCAGGATGCTGGAACACGTTGCAAACACACTCCAGTTCGAGTTCGAGCGATTGCTCAGGCACTCTGAGTCGCGCAAGCGCACGTGAATTGTTCTCGATCTCTGTCTGGATGCGAGCCAACTCATCCGGCGCGGTCGCCGCAGGTTCACCGACTACGCCACGTAAGCCCGCGCCCTGGCTTTGAAGCAAGGCAATGCGTTTGTCGATGAGGGTTCTCGACTGATCTGCCAGATCGCGCCGGTTTGCCGCAAGGCTTTCGAAACCAGCCAACGCCAGCTGATCGATCAGTCTGCATCCGATTTCGTTACGTAATCCCTCCTCTGAACCGCTGCAGATTCTGACGCGATGGTCACTGAAACACAGCGTGGTTTGCGGCACGTCGTGACGGATGGAATCACCTTCGAGCGCAACGCCCAAAATGTGCCGCTCGATCATTGCCATGCCTAGCACCGCATATGCCTCGGTCAATCCCGCGTCGCGCTCGAACAGCGCGCGTAATCCTTCCGAGCGGCTAAATGCTTGGGCCAGATCGCCAGGCGTGGCGAAGAGTGAACGCATCACCGGGTCCGACGACCACGCTTGGGCATTGGCATCGCGCACCGCTGGCAAGGATGCGACGAGATCGTCCGTGTAGCTGAGTGCCGTATGGAGCGATTGCGCCAGACGCGCCTCGTGGCGACGCGCGCTTCTCAGTCGTGGATTCATTGCAAGCACGCGTGCGACTGCGTCGCCGATCCTGCTCTCGCTGTCCGGGTCCGACGGTGCCCGCCGGTGCATCAGGAAATCGCTGAGCAAGCCCATTTGTCGCTCTCCGGTTGGTTTGTCCTTGCTGCTTCCGCCTCCGTGCGCTCAACCTGCTTCTGTGCGACGGGATTGAGCCGGTACAGCACTACTTGCGCCATGTCGCGGTTGGCGGGTCCCGCGCGGTAGTGAGCAGCGAGAGAAGACAGGGGCAGCCAGGTGGTGATACGAGGAAAAAGACCCGCCAGGCGTCGCCTTTGCGAGGGTTCCGGCTATGCAACCGGCGGGTTCCAATGTCAGCAACAACACCAGACAGCCGGGAGGTGAAACGAAAGCGGCCGCTGGCAAAGCTACGATAGGAGGAAGTCGGCGTGGCCCGTTTGATTTGTATCAACGGGGCTATGACGGAGCCATTATCAGCGGCGAACGATAGTATCGATCGGTAACCGGATCTGGACGCGAAATCCACCATCCGATCTGTTCACGAACGACGCGTCACCATTGAGTTGCCGGACGCGCTCGCGAATGCCGAGCAGACCCAGCGAGTCCGGCTTGTTACCGGTCGCTGAAGCGGCGCCGCGTCCGTTGTCATCGATACGGACTTCGCATTCCTGGCTTTCAAGCTCGATCGCGACGACGACTTCTGTCGCAAATGCATGACGCGCGACGTTGGTCAGCGCCTCCTGAACGATGCGAAAGATGGCGGTCGCGGCGGTATCGCTGAAATCCAGTTCTCCCACAGACAGCTGGGTGCTCACCTTGATCCCGTAGCGTTTGCCGAACTCATCCGCCAGCCACTCGACGGCGGGCAGCAATCCCAGATCGTCCAGCATGGTGGGGCGCAGATTCGATGCGATGCGCCGGATCGCACTCATTGTGTCGTCGGCCTGCCCCACTAGACCGCGCGCCTTCGCGGCAGTCGCCGAGGTGTAGTGACCGGCCTCGACCTCCTGCTGCAGGACGACGGCGCTCATTTTCAAGGCGGTCAACTGCTGGCCGAGGTCGTCATGCAGTTCGCGGGCGATCCTCTTCTTCTCCTCTTCCCGCGCCCGCTCGGTCGCTACGGCGAGTTCGCCCAGGTGTTCGAGCTGCTCCAGCCGTTTATGCTCCGTCAGGTCACGTGTCACTTTAGTGAAGCCCTGGAGCGCGCCCTTGTCATCGCGAATGGGCGTGATAATAGCGTCCGCCCAGAAACGCGAGCCATCGCGCCGGATGCGCCATCCTTCGGCTTCGGAGCGACCCTGCATGGACGCAGTCTCGAGCATGCGTTCGGGCAAACCCGCCGCCCGTGCTTCCGGCGGATAGAAGACGGAAAAATGGCAACCGATAATTTCGGCGGCACAATAGCCTTTTATCCGCTGCGCTCCCGTATTCCAGGAAGTCACCTCGCCCGTCGGACTTAACATGAAGATCGCGTAGTCTTCGACGCTGTCGATCATCGCCTGCAGACGTTGCTCGCTTCTGCGAAGTCTTGCTTCGATCAGATGCCTGTGCGAGAAATCGTTCGTGACGGCTGCAAAGCCAGCCAGATCGCCCTGCTCACGTCTCTGTGCGACGATCAGCACGCTCGCCCAGAACCGTGTCCCGTCCTTCCGCGCATACCATCCCTCATAACATGCTTGCCCGGTCGCTGCGGCTCTGGCCAGAATGTCAGAGGGATCGGGCATGCCAGCCGACGCGCCCGGATAGAGTACCGAAAACGGCTCGCCGAGGATTTCCCCCGCCCCATACCCTGTGATGTGTTCGGCGGCCGCATTCCATGTCTCGACCTGCCCATGCGTGTCGAGCGTGAAAATGGCGAATTCGCCTTCGATATCAATGGCGAGATGATAGCCGTGTTCCCCGGAAACCTTGTCTTCCGGCCCCGCCTTATCGTCGCCCATGCCGCGTGCACTCGCGCTGCTCATATGCGCCTCCTGTCATCGACACTGTGTCTGATTATCCGACTGGCCGGGAAGGACTGTACGGCTGCATGTGAGTACTGCAGAACGCGTTTCACAGCACAGGGTCGCCGAGCTCCGGATATTCATTCGCAAGAATCCCGAAAACGTCAGCAGCCCGTGCAGGCAGGTTGTGTGCGAGGTGCCGTTGCAGATACTCGTCGGACCTGAGCCATGAATAGGCTCGGCTCACGTCGTCGACGGTGGGTTTGATGCGCATGATCTTCATCACGACATCGTCTTCGAAGGGCCCGATGATGGTACGTATCTCATTGGCCGTCGCTGCCGGTGCTTCTGTCACGGATGATGCCTTCATCATTTGCTCCCCTGGCAGGCCGCGGTCATGCACGACCTGTTTCCCATTACGTCGAATGTACGGCCGTCCTGGCCGCCGCTATTGGCCTCAATCAAATGGCGAACCGCCGCCCGGTGCGGCGTGGCGAACCGCCCGAGTGCGAGCGGCCCATCGGATCGAAGATGAGCGGGTGCTAAAGAATCGGGGTGGCCATCGCACCGTGTTCTATCGCGATACGGTTCGCTTCACTCGTGTCTACATCGCCGGGAGCGCCACCGGATACTCCATATGGCTGTTCACCTCTTTCACTCCGGGCACGTTTTCGGCAGCCACTCGAATAGCGTTGCTCTCTTCATCGCTTGTGACGACACCCCAAAGATGCACGACGCCATCCTTGACCAGGATACTTTCGCGCGGCAGCGACCAACGCGTGTTCTTCAGGGCGGCCACAATACCGTCCCGGATCGACTGATCATCCGCCGACGCCGATGCGTCTGGCCCGCTAACGATGCTGGCAAGTGCGCGGATCAGATTCGCGCGGCTCACCACACCTGTCACCCTTCCGTCCTTTACCACCGGCACGCGCTTGATTCGATGGCGTTCGAGCAACTCCGCGATCTCGCCAACCGGCGTATCTTCGCTGACGACGACGACTCCCGTCGTCATCAGATCACTCACCTTGTGGGAATGCTCTCTGACATATTCGCTCGCCAGTTCGCGAGTCGACGCCAGAAAATCCAGCCACCAGGCGCGCTTCGCCACCCCTGTGCCGATCTCGGCGCGGTGCAGCAGATCGCCCTCCGTAATCATGCCGACCAGCTCGCCTTTTTCATCGACGACAGGCATGCCGCTAATGTGGTTGTCGGCCAGAGTCCTGGCTGCTTCCTGCACCGTCGTATCGGGATGTGCAAATGTGACGGACGTAGTCATGACATCAATTGCGCGCATTCTCGCTTCCTCCATGATGGTTGCGTGAACGGCAGGCATCTGCGTCCAGCCTTCGAACAACCGTCAACGCGTAACTCAATCTTCGGCTAGCGCCGCCCCTTGTAGTTGATCGATATCAAGCGAGATGAGATATCGGACATTCGGCAATTTCGGTCACGAAGGCAGGGAACGGGTTCTGAATGGATGTCGATGGTCTCGCTAGAATCGTTGACGCGCATCAATGGCGCCACGCACGGAGCGTGCTTAATAGATACCCGGGACCGCAAAAACAGAGCGGACGCTTCGAAGGTGGGCTCATCATGCACCCGATACCATTTACCACTGGGCCGCTATCCAAAATGCCGCTCGCGCGCGATCCCGATCCGGCACACCAGTGGGGAAGTCTTGATACAACCCGTCACTCGCCGCGTGCGCGTGCGTCATCGCTATCCGTTGCATAGCATATGAAAGACGCTCCTGATTTCCCACCTGAACTCGCCTCACGTGTACAAGGCCTGATCGAAAGTCCGACCTATCTTCAGGCAGACGAAGACCTCGCATTCCTCAGACGCCCCGAGATGTGCGGCGTCCGGTTGCAACTCGACTACTGGAAGACGGAGGAGGCACTGCAGCGCCGTGCGATCGACCACACAATTGTGGTGTACGGCAGCACCCGTATCCCCGCGCCGTCTGTCGCGCGTCAGCGAATCGAGGACGCCCAGCGCGTGCTGCGAGAAGCATCCGGCGATCGGCAGGCGCATCACGCACTGCAAGCGGCGAAATCTGAACTTGAACGAAGCCGCTACTACGACATTGCGCGGGAATTGGGCCGTATAGCCGGTTCAGCACAATGCAGCGGTGCACTGTCATCACTTGCGGTTGTGACTGGCGGCGGGCCGGGGATTATGGAAGCTGCAAATCGGGGAGCGTTCGATTCGGGCGCGCCGAGTATCGGCTTGAATATTTCCTTGCCGCGCGAACAGGCACCAAACCCGTATCTCACGCCCGAACTGTGCTTCAGGCTGCATTACTTCGCCATCCGCAAGCTTCATTTACTGGAACGGGCGCGCGCAGCTGTGTTCTTTCCCGGTGGATTCGGCACCTGCGACGAGCTGTTTGAGGTCTTGACGCTGCTGCAAACGCAAAAAATCAAGCCGTTGCCTGTGGTTGTGGTCGGAGAGTCCTACTGGAGGCGCGCAATCGACTTCGACTTCATGATAAGCGAGGGAGTGATTTCGCAGGACGACATGCGCTTGTTTGTTTTCCGTGAGACGGCTGAAGCCGTATGGCAGGCGATCGTCCACTGGCACAACACGCGTGAAGCGCCCGTGTGACCTCGTGCAAATGCCTTGCATGGCCCGCCAGGAAAATTCCGATAGCTGAACGCCGCATCCCTAGTCAATGTTCATCCTGCGCTGATAGCGGTTACGCTCGCGACCGTCGATACTGCAATCATGGATTTCGAGTCTCTTCAGGCGCGGCCTAGACCGATGTGCACTGCGTCTGTCTATTGGGAGAACGATCATGTCATCCTCTGTCGCCATCGTTCAAGCGCGTACTGAAGGCCGTTGCGAGCGTGCCTGCAACGCCGCCTGTGAAAACACGACAAAGTCGCAGGCGTGCGCGCTTTCCGACGACACTATCCTCGCCATCGCACGCCGCGCAGGCATGCAGGTGGTGCTCGATGGCCTGATCGGGCGTGAAAGCTATCACAGCGTAACGGGCTCGCTGTCGTCGCTCCAACGTTTCGTCGCCGATATGTACAACCTGATGCTCGACGGGTCGCTGCATTGACGCGCCGCGTTAAGCACCCTTGCATTGCCTGTCGGCGAGCGCCGTCTTCTCATTCTGATTGACACAAATCAATCGCTGTCGGATCGCGTGCGCCAGGCTCTGGTTGTCTATGACTCGAAAGCGTCCTCGCAATGCAGACAGCCGATGCACACAACGTTCGACGATTCCCCACGCTTTTGGAACGCCTCCGGCGGTCTTCCCGTGACGCAGTGCATCAGCGGTCCATGGATGCCGCCTCCCTGGAAGAGTATGCTCAACTGTCAACCGAGCAGGCGCTCGCGCGGCTGAACAGCACAGCAGGCGGGCTCGCCGCCGACGAAGCCGAACGACGCCTCCGCGCCTGGGGCCCGAACCGGGTCGTCCACGATACACATCACACGCTCATCGGCGAACTCGTCAACAGAACGCTGAATCCCCTCAATCTGCTGCTCCTGGTGCTTGCGACGGCATCGTATGTTCTAGGCGATCCGCGTGCCGCGATCATGATCGGCGTAATGGTATTTCTTAGCACGTCGCTTAGCTTCGTACAGGAGCATCGATCGAACAAGGCCGCAGACGCGCTCCGCAAAATGGTGCGCACCACGGCGACCATCGTGCGCCCGACCGGGCAGGATAGTCTGACCCACGTCGATATTCCCATCGAACAGATCGTGCCGGGCGACGTCGTGCTGCTATCCGCCGGAGATATGGTGCCCGCCGATCTTCGGTTGATCTCTGCACGCGACCTGTTCGTCAATCAATCGGCGCTAACGGGTGAATCGATGCCGTGCGAAAAGAATACGCACGCCAGCGCCGTGCCCGTCGACTCGCAATTCGAGCTGTCGAATATCTGCTTCATGGGCAGCGCAATCATCAGCGGCGTGGGCTGCGGGGTCGTGGTATCGACTGGCCAGACAACCAGCTTTGGCGCAATCGCCGATGTGGTTGCGTCACAGCGCGTGCAAACCAGCTTCGACAGGGGCATCACCCGGTTCACGTGGCTGATGATCCGTTTCATTCTGGTGATGGTTCCCCTCGTTTTCGTGATCAATGGACTGACGAAAGGAAACTGGTTCGAGGCCGTTCTTTTCGCGGTCGCCGTGGGCGTCGGACTCACGCCCGAGATGTTGCCGATGATCGTCACCGTCAACCTTGCGAAAGGTGCGATCGATATGTCGCGCAAACGGGTGATCGTGAAGCGCTTGAATGCAATTCAGAACTTCGGCGCGCTCGACGTATTGTGTACTGACAAAACGGGAACTCTGACCCAAGACCGCATCATTCTGAAGCGTCACCTCGATATTCACGGCAATGAATCGGATCGGGTTCTCGAATATGCCTATCTGAACAGCGCGCACCAGTCAGGACTGAAAAACCTGCTCGACGTCGCCGTATTGAAACATGTCGAACTTCATGAGCAGCTCAAGGCCCACGAAAGCTTCACCAAGATCGACGAGATGCCCTTCGACTTCGAGCGCCGCCGCATGTCGGTGGTCCTCGCGAGGGACGATGGCGCGCATATCATGATCTCAAAGGGTGCCGTCGAAGAAATGTTTTCGGTCAGCACGCGTTACGCGATCGATGACCATACAGGTGCGCTCGACGAAAGTCACTACACGGCGACCAAAGAAATCACCGATGCGCTCAACGCGGATGGCTTTCGTGTCGTCGCAGTCGCCTACAAGGAGATGCCCGCTGACCAGACCACATATACAGTGGCAGACGAACGGGAATTGACCTTACTAGGATTCATCGCATTCCTCGATCCGCCGAAAGAAACAGCAGCGGCGGCGCTTGCGGCGCTAAAGGCAAGTGGCGTGCAGGTGAAGATCCTGACGGGCGACAACGACAGAGTCACCCGAAAGATCTGTCACGACGTTGGGATTGAAGTGGACCGGATCGTGCTCGGCAAGGAGCTCGAGGCACTGACTCCAGCCGAATTCGCCGAGCTGGCCGAAAAGGAGTGCGTGTTCGCCAAAGTCTCGCCTTCGCAAAAGGCATCCATCGTCGATGCCTTGCATAGGAAGGGTCATGTCGTCGGATTCCTCGGCGACGGCATCAACGACGGGCCCGCCCTCAAGGCATCGGACGTAGGTATGTCGGTGGATAGTGCCGTCGACATCGCAAAAGATTCGGCCGACATCATCCTGCTCGAAAAAAGCCTTGCAGTGCTTGGCGATGGGGTTCTCGAAGGCCGGAAGGTATTCGGCAATATCACCAAGTACATCAAGATGGGCGCAAGCTCGAACTTCGGCAACATGTTCAGTGTGCTTGGCGCGAGCATCATGCTGCCGTTTCTGCCTATGGCGCCTATTCAGGTCCTTACCAACAACCTGCTTTACGATTTCTCGCAAACCAGCATACCCACCGATAACGTCGACGCTGAGTATCTCAGCGTGCCGCGCCGGTGGGATCTCGGCAACATTGTGAAGTTCATGCTTGTGATTGGCCCCGTCAGTTCGCTGTTCGACTATGCGACGTTCTTCATGATGCTGAAGATATTCGGCGCATGGAACAACCCCGCGTTGTTCCAGACCGGCTGGTTTGTCGAATCGCTACTCACGCAAACGCTGATCATCCATATCATTCGCACGGCCAAAGTACCGTTCGTCGAGAGTCGTGCGAGCTCGGCTCTCATTGCGACAAGCGTCGCAGTTGCCGTCGCGGGAATCAGCCTGCCTTTCGGCTCCATCGGCAAGATGCTCGGATTCACACCATTACCGTGGACGTATTGGCCCGCGCTGCTCCTGATCCTTCTCAGCTACGCAGCATTGACCCATTTAACGAAAACATGGTTTGTCCGACGATTTGGACTGGGCTGACGGAATTGATCGGCTCCTACGCGCTCTTCAAGCCCACTCGCGGATTCGAGCCGTTGCTGCAGCATCAAGATAGATACGGAACAGCGCCGCCACATTCCAATGAAGCGAAAACGAGTGGCAAGCGGACGTGCGTGGGATCGCGTGTGCGTCACATGACGCAATGCTTGTGCGCGTGCGCCGCGGCGATTTGTCGTGTCGCGATATGCGCGATGCCGCCTCACGAGCGGCCGCCTACCCGGTTCTTACGCGAAGCGGATACTTCGTGCTGGGTCTACGCGAGGATCGAAGCGTCCGCAAAAGAGCGCTTCACTGCTTCGAGGGCATCAGTTCCTGATGCACGATGCGAAAGCGTGCGATATCTTGCGCCGGTACAGCACGTTCGCCCTTTGCGTAGGCTCGCGCCACATCGCGTGCGTCGCAAAGCCGCGTACCCGTTTGCTTCATCGTCGCGGCGGCAGCCGCGGTCGCGTAGGCGAGCGCTTCACTCGCGACGGCCCCGTGGTCGAGTGCCCAGATCAACCCGGCGAGGAAGCTGTCGCCTGCGCCGATGGCACTTCGAACTTCCGTTTTCAGCGCAGGCATGAACCACGTCTCGTCACGTGTCACGAGCACTGCGCCTTTCTCCGCGAGGGTGAGTGCGACCATTCTCGCCTTGCGTTCCGCGATCAGCATTCGTGCCGCATCGATCTGATCTTCCACGTCGTTCAGCGGCAGTGTTGTCAACTCCCTCAGTTCGCTCAGACTTGGCTTGACGATATCGACGAGCCCGCAATCGAGGGCTGCCGCAAGTGTGAGGCCCGATGCGTCAACAGCGACACGGATGTTCGGGCGCGCAGCAACGGCAACACGAATGAGCTGGGCATAGGCATCCGGCGGTGCGCCGGGAGGCAGACTTCCGCTTAAAACGAGAAAGCGCGCAGAGCCGAGATTCGCAGACACGCTGCGCAGACATTCACTCCACTCCGTGGGCGCGAGCGTTGGACCAGGCAGTACAAAACGGTACTCACGCCGGGTCGACGTTTCCATCACAGAGAAGTTCTCTCGCGTTTCACCTTCGATGTCGACACAGTGCGTGCGAAGTGTCTCGCCGTTGAGCAAGCCGCTGAAGATGCGGCCCGTCGCTCCACCCGCGACGAACAGTGCAACGCATTCGCTGCCGAGGCGATGCAGCACGCGCGCAACGTTGATGCCCCCGCCGCCTGGATCGCGCTGCGCGGCTTCACATCGCAGTTTGTGCGTATCGACGATGCGATCGACGGACGTCGACAGATCGATGGCGGGATTCAAGGTGACTGTGAGAATGTCGGTCATGGCAGGACTCTAATGCACCGTTTCAGAAAGCATCGACCCGCGCGGCCCGTCGCCATTCGAACCATTGCGCGCTTCCGCTTGGGCAACGTGCCGCTTGACGGCGATAAAACTGTCGGGGCTCACCGATATGGCGTCGATGCCGCATTCGACGAGAAAGCCTGCATACTCAGGATGCGCGCTCGGCGCTTCACCACAGAGGCTGACTTTTGCGCCAGCACGATGTGCCCGTTCGATGACCTCTCGAATCATCCACCGCACGGCTTCGTTACGTTCGTCGAACAGCGATGCCAGTTCCGCGGAGTCGCGGTCGACGCCCAGCGTGAGTTGCGTCAGATCGTTGCTGCCGATCGAGAAGCCGTCGAATCGTTGCGCAAATGCGTCGGCCAGAATCACGTTCGACGGAATCTCGCACATCACATAGACCTGCAAACCGTCTGCTCCGCGCCTGAGCCCATTGGCCGCCATCGCGTCGAGGACACGATCGGCCTCGTCCGGTGTCCGGCAGAACGGCACCATGACAATCACATTGTCGAGGCCCATTTCCACGCGCAAACGCCGCAGCGCGCGGCATTCGAGTGCAAAGCCGGGACCATAGCGCGGCGAGTAGTAGCGCGATGCGCCGCGAAAGCCGAGCATCGGGTTTTCCTCGACCGGCTCGAACGCCTGGCCTCCTGTCAGATGCGCATACTCGTTTGTCTTGAAGTCGCTTAGCCGAACTACCACGGGCCGCGGATAGCACACGGCCGCTATGCGGCCCAGTCCGCAGGCGAGCCGGTCGACGAAGTATTCCGTCTTGTCGCGGTATCCTTCCGTCATCGCGGCGATCGTCCGGGCCGCTTCAGCGTCCTTCAACTGGTCAAAGCAGGCAAGCGCCATCGGGTGAATCTTGATGTGATTGCTGATGACGAACTCCATCCTCGCCAGTCCGATGCCGTCCGCCGGCATGCGCCACCAGCGCAGCGCGGCGTCGGGGTTGGCGAGATTCAGCATGACCTGGGTGCGGGTACGCGGGATAGCCGCGAAGTCGATCTCCTCGACCCGGTACTGCGCGATGCCTTCGAATACGTGCCCGACTTCGCCTTGCGCGCAGGACACCGTCACTTCCTGCTCGTCGTGCAACACCCGCGTGGCGTTGCCCGTGCCGACGATGGCCGGCAGGCCGAGTTCGCGGCTCACAATGGCCGCGTGCGACGTGCGGCCGCCGTGGTCCGTCACAATGCCCGCGGCGCGCCGCATCACGGGCACCCAGTCGGGGTCCGTTGCCGCTGTCACCAGAACGGAGCCTTCGATGAAGCGATCCCGCTCGACAGGACTGTCGATGACGCACACGTTCCCGGTAGCGATCGCCTGCCCGACGCTGACTCCTGTGACGAGTTCGCGTCCCGCCGACTCCAGCCGGAAAGTCTTGATGGCGGTTGCCTCGCGCCGTGACTGGACGGTCTCGGGCCGTGCCTGAACAATGAAAATGCTGCCTGTGAGTCCGTCCTTCGCCCATTCGATGTCCATCGGTTGCCCGTAGTGCGATTCGATTTCGCACGCCCATCGTGCAATGGTCAGCACGTCGCGTTCGGACAGTACGAACGCAGCGCGCTCGGCTTTCGAAGTCGGCACGTTCTTCGTTGGATGCGCGCCGCCTTTTGCGTACACCATTTTTTTCAGCTTGCTGCCGCGCTTCTTGCCGACAATCGGCGCAAGCGCCGGGTTGTGCAAAAGCGGTTTGAATACCTCATATTCGTCTGGATCAACGGCGCCTTGCACGACGTTCTCGCCGAGCCCCCATGCGGCGCTGATCAGGACAATCTTGTCGAAGCCTGTTTCAGTATCGATCGAAAATGCCACGCCCGCCCCACCAAGGTCCGAGCGCACCATTTGTTGCACGCCGACCGAGAGCGCAACTCTCATGTGATCGAAGCCTCGTGCCTCCCGATAACTGATTGCGCGATCCGTGAATAGCGATGCATAGCAGCGGCGGCACGCATCCATCAACGCAGCCGCGCCATGGATGGCGAGCAGCGTCTCCTGCTGGCCCGCGAAGCTCGCGTCGGGCAAGTCTTCGGCCGTCGCACTCGAGCGCACGGCGACCTCCGGATTGTCGACACCGACGCGACGGCCAAGGTCTGCATACGCGTCACAGATAGCGCGCGTCGTACTGGCGGGCCATTCTCCCCGAAGAATGCAGCGTCGGATCGTTTCCCCCGTATCGACGAGTGAGCGCCGGTTAGCACGGAATTCCGCGAGCACCGCCGAGATACTTTCGCGCAGCCCGTTCGCGTCGATGAATTGCCAGTACGCATCGGCTGTCGTCGCAAAGCCTGGCGGAACACTTATGCCCTTGACGGCGAGGCAGCCCACCATCTCCCCCAGCGACGCATTCTTGCCGCCCACGGTCGCCACGTCTGAACGGCGCAAAGCGTCGAACCAGACGACCTCCGCTTCAGTCCTTCTCATGGGCTCCTCCTCGCTTGTGACCTACTCGTGTCTACGTCTGCCTTGCTCAGATACTGAGATAACCCGCGAACATCCATGGAAGCTTCATCTGGCCGGTGCGGAAATACTCATCTGAGTCTGGCATGGCAATCCCGACGAAGCCGGGCGTACCGTCGGCAGCAAATAGCGGTGCGAATGAGAACGCATGGTTGATCACGATGACGGCTTCGCCATTCAGATGCGATGGGGCGAATATGGAAACCTCGCGAAAGAAGCTCGCTTGGTCTTTCGCCGCTGCCGGAACCGGCTGTTTGGCCGAACCCATGCTGTCGTATCGTGCCGGAAGCTCGTAAGTCCGATCGCCATGCCGGACTTTGCCCGCAGGCGAAAACACGAGTTCGACACCTGGATACCGGGCGCACAATGCGGCAGACTGAACGATCGGACCGTCGGGACCCATGACAGCAGGCGGATAGGCCCACAAGGACAAGTTCAAGGTGCGAGTGCCTTGAGCAAAGTATTCCGTCAGCCAGTTCATATCCGTCTCCTATCATTGCCCTTCATATCATTCATACCGCGACGATTCCTGCGGATTCCGCCGGCCGCGCGCGCGGTGTTGCATCAACCAATAACAAGACGATCAACCACGGCTTTGACACCCGCCGTTGCGCGGGCAGCGCCCCACACGATCGCGCGTTCCACTGTCGAGCTGAGATGCCCGGAAAGCGTGACGTTGCCTCCATCGACCTGAACGTCGAGATGCTTCAGTTCGCGATCCGTATGACGCTGGATCGCCTTGCGGATGTTGTATTCGATATCTGTCGGCGAAGCCGACCCCGAAATCCGGATGTTGTTCGTAATGCCTGTGACTCCTCGCAGATGCACGATATGTTTCTCTGCAATATGGCTGCGGTAGCCGTCCCTGACGTTACCGCTCAATGTCACCCATCCTTGCTCTACCTTGATCCTGATGGCGTCTTCTTCGAGGCCCGAAATCCAGTCGAGCACGGCTCGCACGCTCAATGCGATGTCTTCATCGGTCCTGTGATCCGTCTCACGCAGCGTCACGGTGATATGCGCAACCATCGCGACCACGCCAGCGATTCGCAGCACCGATCGTTCGGCCGCGACCTTTTGCGCATAGTCCGGAACGTGTCCGCTGAGTGTGACGATGCCATCCGCGACGGCCACGCCAATCCGGTTCGCATCGATAGCCGGATTGTTGGCGAGCTCTTCCTCCGCTTCGCGACGCAGTTGACTGTCCGATTTCATGGCATCCGCCCTCCTGAAGTGCTTTCGTTCGAGAAATGAACGCCCAGCACACGGTCAGACTAATCCGCCCGCATCCCGCGCGATTGATCGAAGTCAACCAGGTCGCCACGGGACGATTGGCCGCACAATAAAACCGTGTTCACGGTCAATTGACGATGATCAATCGGAAGCACTCTTTTCAACGGAGAATCCATACGACGCCCTCTCGCCCGATACGGAGAATCACCATGGCGCAAGCATCCAGCGTAGAGTCAGCCGCCGGCCGCGCGTTCCAGCGCGTGATGTTGGCGGTCGACGACTCCGAAGCGACGACACGCGCGGCCGAATACGCGAAGGCCCAGTTCGCCGGGCGGGCAACGATCCGGGTGGTGACCGTTGCGCAAAACCCGCGAACGCTGATTCCACTCGGTTCAACCGCACGGGACACTCTCGCTTGCGCAAGGGACGAAATCGTGGGAGATGCACGCGCCGCGCTCGCGAGGATCGAGACCATGTTTGCCGGGATGCAGCTGGAATTCGGCCTCATCGACCTGTCCATCCACCGCGGAAATACGGCGGATGCTTTGCTCGCTGCCGCCTCGGAGTGGCATGCGGACCTGATCGTGATGGGCATGCGAAACCATCAAGGTCTGCTGCGCTGGGTGGAAGGCACTGTGTCCGAACCGGTCGCGCGCCGCGCAAGCTGCTCGTTGCTGCTGGTTCCCGAGGACAGCCGCGTGCCAACCGACAAGCCCGCCCAACGTATAGTCTTCGCGCTGGACGGCAGCGCCTGTTCGATCGTCGCGTTGCGCACCGGTCTGCAACTCACGACGCCTGACAGCCGATTGCGCGCAGTCTTTGTCGTGGATCGTGCGAGCAACGTGATGGATGGAGATGTCATCCACGTCCTGGAGAGCGCCTTTCTGGAAGAGGGTTGCACAGCACTCGATCGTGCAGCGCGACTCTGCGCCGAGCAGGGGCGCTACACGGAGACGGCACTGCTCAAAACGCACAAGAGCCACGACGATATTCCTCACGCAATCGTCCGTGACGTTCAGGACTGGAAAGGCGACCTGCTCGTTCTCGGCACGCATGGCCGCCGCGGCTTCGAGCGCTGGCTTGTCGGCAGCGTCGCGGCCCGCACTGTGCGACTTGCCGATACGCCTGTATTGCTGGTGCGCGACCGGGGAACAATCGCGGCTCTGGCCTGATAGCGGAGCAGGCACGACGGCGTGCGCGCTATGGCGTCTTTCTCGCCGGCGGACGGTTCGCTTTCGCTTCCTGATTGCCAACCGGCCGTTTCCACGCCAGCGAGCAGGCCTCAGCCGCAATTGCCGTTCGTGCAGCAGCAGTGCAGTCCCAGTCCAGGCTGACGAACGGCGCCCGCAGTCGGAGCGTCACGCACTGCGAGCTAAAGAATACAGACTGAGAAAAGCGCCCTCGGGCTCCGAAATTGCGCAGCTATCTTTCGAACACGTACGTGCCCGGCGCGTCTTCCAGACTATCGACGATCTCGCGCCTGACGACCTCGCCGCCGGAATGGTCGCGCAGCCATTGATTCCACTTCGGCCACCACGAGCCGTCGACAGGCTCATTGGCTGAGAGGAACTCCTGTCGGCCGCGATACGGCTCGCCCGCCGCTCTCGTTGCGCAACGGTAATAGCGGTCCGGGTGGCCCGGCTGCGAGACGATGCCGGCGTTGTGCCCGCCCGCCGTCAACAGAAACGTCAGCTCGTTGTGTGTGAGCAGATGAAGCTTGTAGACGGAGCGCCACGGGGAGACATGATCGCGCTCGGTACCGACGACGAACATCGGCGCTTCGATGTCGGACAGCGCAACAGGCCGTCCATCGACGCAGTAATGCCCTTCCGCGAGATCGTTGTTGAGAAAGAGCGAGGTCAGATACTCGCTGTGCATCCGGTACGGCAGGCGCGTCGTATCGGCGTTCCATGCGATCAGGTCGTTTGGTTGCGAACGACGGCCAAGCAGATATTCGCTCATCATCCGCGACCAGATCAGATCCCGCGCCTTGAGCAACTGGAATGCCGCCGACATCTGCGAGCCGTCGAGATAGCCCTGACGCCACATCAACGCATCGAGTGCCGCGAGTTCGCTGGCGTCGATGAAAAGGCCGAGTTCGCCAGGTTCGGTGAAGTCCGTCTGCGCGGCGAGCAGCGTCACGGTTTTCAGCTCGTCGCCCCTGCCGTCGCGAAAGAGCGCGGCCACCGCGATGGCGAGCAAGGTCCCGCCGAGGCAATAGCCCACCACGTGCACCGGCTGCGCGTCACGCTCGCGCACTTGCGCAAGGGCCGCGAGGATTCCTTCCTGCAGATACGCTTCCAGTCCGACGTCACGGAACGCCTCACGGGGATTGCGCCACGAAATTGTGTAGACGGTGTAGCCCGCGTCGACGAGATAACGGATCAACGAATCGTGTGGCTGGAGATCGAGAATGTAGTACTTCATGATCCACGACGGCACGATCAGGATTGGCTCTTTCGCCACTGTTGGTGTCGTCGGTGCGTACTGCAGCAATTCGCACAACTCGTTGCGCCAGATGACCTTGCCCGGAGTGATTGCGACCTGTTTGCCTGGCAGCCATTCCGAAGGGTATGCGTGCTCGTCGTCAGGACGGCCATGCACAAGGTCGCGCAGGTCAGCAAGCCAGTGCAATGCGCCCGTGACGAAGCTCGTCCCGCCGCTCGACCACGCCGCCCGCTGCACTTCTGGATTGGTGGCGACAAAGTTGCTGGGTGAGCACGCATCCAGCCATTGGCGAACCAGGAAGCGCACCAGTTCTTCGTGATGTCTTTCGACGCCCGGTATCGCGGTTGAAGCCGACTCCCACCAATGCTGGAGTCGGAGAAATCCGTCGCGATACGCATGAAACGGCCAGGTGGTCCAGGCGTCGTCCGTGAAGCGCGGGTCCTCGGGCACATGTCCATGCTTTGGCCGGGCCACACATGCGCGCATTGCACCCTGTGCAACCTGCGTGCTCGCCAATACGGCCTCGGTCGACAACTCCAGCATCCTTCCAGGCGCGACTGCCATGTGCAACGCCCAATCCATGAAGGCGAGCGCCACGGATGCCGGCGACAGGCCGCCCGTCAAGGCAGCGACGCCGGCATGCGCCGCGCGGTCAAGCGCGTCGCGCGAAAGCATGGGGTGAGGACGGCCTTCACCGTGACAACCGCTCTGGGCGTGACCCGGCCCAATGCCACGGGGAAAGTGAGTCCCCGACGTGAGCGTCGCGAGTCGAGCCGCGCGCTCCGGCATGGGTTCGAGCGTGAGAGGAAGCGTTGCCATCGTCGTTCGGTTGATCTCGCTAGTCATCCGTGCCTACGTTGCGCGTGCACGGGCTCGGACAATTGAGATGCGTGAAGCTGCTGGAAGCAGATTTCGCTTTACACCCTGATGGTCCGTGCCATCTTCAGTTCTATCCACGTCATGCCTTCACGCAGGGCGTCCAGCACGGCATCGCGTTCCGTGCCAAACTTTTTGCCCTGCAAAAAGGTGCGTTCGAAATCGCCTTCCGGCGACGAATGCTGGACCTGAATGGTCGATCGATATCCGCCGTCTTCGACCGGTTCTGTCTGCACGTTCACGGACCATGCTTTTTCCTGCACGTTTCCCGATAAGGTCATCGCAGGCTCCTTTGCCTTCGCCGTTGTGGGCCACGAAGAGGCGCAGCGGCGGGAGAGGTGGCATGTCATGTCATTCGACAACGAGATCGTCGACCACGGCTCGCACGCCCGGCGCGCTCCACGCGGCTCCCCTCGCGACCGCGCGCTCAGCGTAAGAGCCGACTTTGCCCGTCAGGGTGACAGTCCCATCCTTGACTTCGATACCGATATGCTTGACTTCACGGTCCGCGTGGCGCTGCATGGCCTGCGCGATCTGCGCGCCGATATCATGCGGTGCGACATGGCCACGCACCTCGACACGATTGCTGACGCCGCGCACGCCACGCATATGGCTTATCGCACGCGCGACGATGTGGGCCTGATACGCCCAGTCCACCGTGCCCGTCAGCGTGACCCAGCCTTTTTCGACCTGAACCTTCACGGAATCGTCCGGCAACCCGACTGTCCAGTGCACGATATCGTGTACGGCGCTGGCGATGTCTTCATCGGTACGTTCGTCCTTCTGCGGCAGCCGAACCTGCATGTCCACGACGACA
This sequence comes from Burkholderia sp. E7m39, assembly GCA_001319865.1. Classification (GTDB taxonomy): domain Bacteria; phylum Pseudomonadota; class Gammaproteobacteria; order Burkholderiales; family Burkholderiaceae; genus Paraburkholderia; species Paraburkholderia bengalensis. The sequence goes on from BBSL01000329.1 coordinate 21,737, forward strand.
GCCTTCACGCCCGCCACGCGATGCGCCGCCTTTTCGGCGGCAAGCTTCTCCGCGTAGCTTGGAGGATGGCCGGAGAGCGTGACCACACGATCCGTCACCTCCACGCCGATGTCGGTTGCTGTTACGGCGGGATCCCAATCAAGTTCATCCTCGACTTCCTTCCTCAACTGGCGGTCTGATTTCATCACGCATCTCCTCGATGTGAATCGTGGCCGGCGCCACCACACGGAAGCATCTCTCCGCAGATCGACGATGGGACTGATACAGATCAAGAATGCGAGACTTCCCGGCGCTTGCCGGATACGGGTCCGAGCCGCGGGCCCGCGCGGCGGAAGGCGACGGCACATCCCAGGCTTCCTGATTGCAAGGGTGTACTTGCGTTTGATCGGTCCTGTTACCGCGTTCGGCGATGCGCCCCACAAACTCCATCGCGATGCGATTGACTGAAGTCAACAGCCGTACTTCGGGTCACCTCTATCCTGGAAGCGACACACCTACGCCGATGCGAATGCATCGACCCATCCACGAAGGAGTCGATCATGACCGACACACAGCTGCTGACTTACGAACCCGCGCACGGTCGTGCGCCGGCTCCCGCCCGGGGCGACACCCCGGCCGTTATTGAATTGCCGAAACCTGACATGTCCTCAGGGGCGCCGCTGATGAGAGCCCTCGCGCTACGCGGCAGCACGCGCGAGTTCTCCGACGCGCCGCTGACATCCGCTACACTCGGCGCGCTGCTGTGGGCCGCCGACGGCATCAATCGGCCGCGCCAAGGTGGTCGTACCGCGCCATCGGCGCACGCATTCAACGAAATCGACCTCTACGCCGTGCTGCCGCAAGGTGTCTACCGATACGATGCACCTGAGCATCGGCTCGTGCTGAAACATGCCAGCGATGCGCGCAACCTGACCGGCTATCAGGACTTCGTCGGCACTGCGCCGCTGGACCTGGTCTACGTAGTGAACATGTCGCGTCTGCTGGAGATGCCCCCTCAGCAGCGCGATATCTTCTCGGCTGTCGCGGCAGGCGCAATGGCGCAGAACGTCGCGCTGTACTGCGCGTCCGAAGGACTTGGCTGCGTCGTGCGCGGGTGGATCAATCATCGTCTGCTGAGCGACGCGCTAAAGCTGAACGAAGACGAACTTCCTATTCTTGCGCAAACGATCGGCGCGCCGGGCACGACACTGACCTCTCTCGCGGATTGACGTCGTCCTCCATTACCGGCCAGCGCAGCGCGGCGCGCGTCCGGGCCTGCTGGAATCTTCACGTTGCGCTAACACGGAAACGGGCCGGGAAATCAGGCCCGTTTCTAGTTCTCCGTAGATTCGTCTGGCTTCCGTTGCGGCCAGCATCGCAACCGTCGAGATGCGCGCTGGGACGGCTGCGTCGCACGCCGGCAATCGCGAAGCCGCGCCTGGGATCTTGAGCGTACCCGTGATACGCGTGGGCGCCACCTCCAGATCGGCGACCTGCTCAGCCGCGACGGGATGCTGAAAGTCGCTATAAGCGATTTCTGTCGTCGTGAACTGCAATACGACGACCATCACGAAGAACATCGTGGACGCGATACTGACCAGGTCGAAACCAACGGGGCAATTTGCGCGCATCGCGCAAAGGACGCTGCGTGGGCATCATGGTCTCTCGAAAACAACGAGGATTGGCATGTCCGGATTCATGATGTTCTGCCGCCATCGCCCCCGACCGGTTGATGCAGATCAATCGGGTTGCCGCTCACGGCGACTTAAATAGGCAGACAGTCCACTACCGTTGCGCATCCAATGCGCTATCGGCCAACGCCCGCGGAGGTTTGCCGTGTCACCCAAGACGCTTGTATTCCATCAGGATGCGCGGCAACTGCTGCTCAACGGCGCGAATGCGCTCGCCGAAGCCGTCCAGGTCACGCTCGGACCTGGGGGCCGCAGCGTGATCGTATCGATCGCCCGGCTGCAAACACGAGTGCAATGCAAAGTGCGATAGGATCGACTGAAACCTGGCTGCGATCGAGCGATGCCGCCCCGCAGGCTATCCAGGCACGAATCGCCCGCCACGAGGATGCGTTCCGAACGGGTGGCAGCGTTTTCTGCGTAATGACGGCAGACGGAGCTGATGATGTGGTACGCCTTCATCGATGCACAGCGGCGCCTCGTTCGCACGATTGCCGATAGAACGCAGCTCTGGAATATCACGGCGCCATCGACCGGGGAAAGTCCCGCTGATGTCGTCAACGCCTTCCGTCACTGGCTGCTCAGGTCGATGTCTGCATACAGGCAAGCACCACCATTCGGAATTCACTCGGTGTCGAGCCGTGGAAACGGGATCGACATCGAAGAAACGGTTGTCGATTCATTGCCGACCGGCGTGCTGCGCAAGTTCACGCGCAGCTGTGCTGCGCCCCATTCCGCCACCCAATGGCCCGTCATGCTTTGCGCACCGCTTGCGGGCCATCACGCCGTGATGTTGCGCGAAACAGCCGAAACGTTGCTCGAGGAACGCGACGTTTTCGTGTCAGACTGGGCCGACGCGCGTGATGTACCGCCAGAATCAGGCCCTCTCTCGCTCGACGACTATGTCCTTGCTCTCGAACGTTTCATAGGCGTGGCCCACGCCCACGGACCGCCGGTACACGTCCTCGCCGTGTGCCAGGCAACCGTGCCCGCGCTCGCGGCCACAGCGTTGCTCGCGAATGCGCGGATGGTGCCCTACGCCAGCTTGTCGCTGCTCGGCGGGCCCATCGATACCCGGATCAGTCCGACCGTCATCGACCGGTTCGCTACGTCGCATACGCTGACATGGTTTCGCGATCATGTGATCGACATCGTTCCACCGCCGTATCGCGGTGCAGGACGACGCGTCTATCCTGGCTTTATCCAGCAGGGCGCCATCTTCGCGGCGCATCCAGAACGCCACGTCCGTCTCGAATCAGCTTACTGGGCGCACTGGCTGGCAGGCGACACGCGCGCCGCCACCCTGGCGCTGCGAGCATTGAGCGAATACGCCGCTGTACTCGACATGGCGGAATGCTACTTCCTCGACATCCTTCGAATCGTCTTCCAGGAGCATTTGCTGCCGCGCAATGCATGGTGGGTTCGAGGCAGGCACGTTGAACCGGACGCGCTGCGCCGCATGCCGTTATGCACAGTGGAAGCCGAACTCGACGACATCACGGGCGCCGGCCAGACGCACTGCGCGCACGCGTTGTGCGGTGCTTCAATGGCACCGCTCGGCCGGCAGATAACCGTTCCTGCGTGCAATCACTATGACCTTTTCACGGGGACCCGCTGGCGCGATGCCGTTCATCCGGCTTTGTGCAGTTTCTGGCGCGACGTCGAAGAGGCAGCGTCGAAGGTCCGCACACGACCGGACAAAACCAGCACAAACCGTAGCAGGAGGCAGGCGTGAGAGTACCTGTCAGACACAGCCCTGCCAGATTGCGCGCCCATTCGACGGAGTCGGGCACACTGCATGGCGAAAACCGTATTCGCGCCGCGCGACGTCAGGTGCGCGGCGTCGACGCCGCCATGCAACGATCGGGCACCTATCGGCATCCGGCCGCAAGGGTGGTCAGAATAGAAACGCATATCTCCATCGTCTATCTCGCGGGCCGCTTTGCTTACAAAATCATCAAGCCCGTCGCGCCCGGATTCGCGGACTTCACGGCGTCAGAAACGCGCCGACATTGCTGCGAAGCGCAGTTGCGGCTGAACAGACCGCTTGCGCGGGGACTTTATCTGGGCGTGCTCCCGATCACGCGGCGCGGGCGAACGTTTACGCTCGAATCGAGCGGCCACGGAGTCGAGCACGCAGTCAAGATGCGTCGCTTCGACGAATCCGGGCTCTTTTCCAGCCTCGCGCGAAGCGGAGCGCTCGGGCCGCGCGAAGTCGATCGCGCGGCACATCGACTTGCCACCTGGCATCGGCACGCGCCGCGAGTCGCGCCGCTCGCACGATACGGCAGCGCCGCGCTACTCAAGGCGCAGATCGACGCAGTCATTGCAGCCCTTCAGGCCGACTGCGCAGAGCCGGGGCTGCGTGAAATCGCCGCCTGGTGCGAACAGCAACTTGCGCAACGCGCGGGCGCGATAGACGGACGCCGGGCGAATGGACTCGTGCGCGCCTGCCATGGCGATTTACACCTCGACAACGTGATGCGTTGGCGCGGCGATGTGTCGATGTTCGATTGCATCGACTTCGACGACGCGCTGCGCTGGATCGATATTGCCAACGACGCCGCATTCCTCGTCATGGATCTGCGGACGCGGGCGGGCGTCCGTCTGTCCAACCGGCTGCTCAACCGGTGGCTTGAGGCGACGGGCGACTACGCCGCGCTGGAACTGATGCCGCTCTATGTTGTGTATCGCGCGTTGGTTCGAGCGCTTGTGGCCTGTTTGTACAGCAAACGCGGCTCGCATCCGAAAGCCGCCGCAGCAGCACATGATGCCGCATGCTACGTAGGCATCGCTACGGGCGAGACGCGAAGGCCGCCGCCCGTTCTGCTGCTGTGTCATGGCTTTTCTGGCTCGGGCAAATCCGTCGCTGGTCGCGCGCTGGCCGAATTAAGCGGCGCGGTGTATTTGTCGAGCGACGTTGAACGCAAGCGTCTGGAGTCCACGATCGCGGCAAATGCTCGCCTGGACGCGACGCACTATACGCTTGAGGCCCGGCACGCCGTCTACGAGCACCTCCTTCAAATCGCATTCCGTGTTTTACAGGCTGGCTATAGTGTGATCGTCGACGCGACCTTCCTGGAGCATCGCCATCGCAGCGCCTTTTTTTTGCTCGGCGAGCGGCTGGGAGCGCGGGTGCGCCTGCTGGACTTTCATGCCGCGCCCGACGTCCTCGCAGAGCGCATCCGCATACGTCAGCGCACTCAGCACGATGCGTCTGACGCCGATGCATCCACGCTGTCACTGCAACTCGCCACCGCCGACCCGCTGACATCTGCTGAAATGACGCAGACCTTCGTCTTCGATACCGCCGGTCCCGTCGAGGACTTCGACGAACCCGCCTTCTGGGAGTCCGTACTTGATCTGATGTCTTCGTCTGCGGCCGAACCCGCGTCCGATATTTGCCGCATCAGGTGCAAAAGCGGAAGTAGCCACTATGCAGCAGAACGGGATTGCCCCCTACCTCGTTCAGCATCCGGCGAGCGGCCACTTCGATGTCGAGACGATGCGCATTGAACGCGTCGAACAGGTCTTCTTCTCTCAGCGACCGCGCGCCGAAATGATCTTCGAGCGCTTCTGCCGTAATCGCGCATTGCACGGATTGCTCGTCGACGAGGGCGGGAAAGGTCAACACCAGGTCGCGCGCGCAATAATCCGGGCGGCAGGAGGGAAACGATATTTGCATGGCAATGACTCCACCTGGACCGCAAGACTGAAACGTCAGATTAGCCCCGCGCATGCTGCCGGATTTGATGCACGTCAACGTCCGCGAGACCGGGACTAACCCTGTGCCCGTTGACCTGCATCAACCCGATCCGTCCAACGCGTGGAACGATTGACTTGCAGCCTTCATACATTGCAGGCTCATGTGTTCGGCATGCAGATGGGGTGCATAAATGACAATGCGGGTCGATCTGGAGAACGTGGGCAACCTCTATCGCCTTTGCTTCATACGCGGGCCATGGGCGTATTTCACCCGCACCGGACTCGACGAACAATGGGGCGATGGCTGGGATAAGAAACCCTATCAGCTTCAGGCGCATCCGCCCTACGGCGACGGCACCGATCAGATTCTGAAGATCGCTTTCGACGGCCCTCTTTTCCCGCCCGAAGCTGGACTCAACGGTCACTCGATAAGCGTGTTCGAACTCAATGCGGGCGCGTCCCCCTGGCTGCGCACTGAAAGCTATTTTCACGGGAAGCAGATCCACATCATGGCGGGCGTCACGCTGCTGAGATTCATCGAACTGATCGAACTGGCGGGCGGGACCGTTTTCGCCCCGATTGGCTGGGGCGAATCGCCCAAAGCGTCCGTTCCCGTTTCTGAGAAGGCCTCGTGAGCGCTGCGCGATGACAGGACGTTCGGTGCGGCACTTGCCGACGGCGATCGGCAGTCGGAAACCGACCGCCACCCAGCGCCGCATAAAGTGCAACTGTGGCCTGCAGGCGCTGGGCGATGGCCTGATAGGCGCCGTCGCTGCCGCGTCATCAGCCGCCGCCGCACGCCGGGTTTCAGCCCTGCTCTCCTTGTTCCGGCTCGGTGCCACGCACGAGCAGCACGGGACATTGCGCAAACCGGACGAAGCGCTCGGCCACGCTGCCCAGCACGATTCTGCGCACCCCTCGTCGGCCGTGCGTACCCAGAATGACGAGATCCGCCTCCAGCCGCTCGGCGCAATGTTGCAGCGTCGTCGCGACGTCCTCGTTCAGACGCTCGGTCTCGACCATCTCCGCATCGCACACGACACCTGCCTGACGGCACGCTGCTTCCGCCTTCTGCAGAGTGGTACGGCCATCCTTACGCAGCGCATCGACCAGCGCGATGGGATCGTAGTACCCGGCATAGCTGAAGAGCGGCGTCTTGTCGACCACGTACACGGCCTGAATTTTTCCGCCCGTGAGGCGCGCCATCTTCACTGCCTCGTTCAGCACTCGATCCGACGTCTTGCTACCGTCCAATGCAATCAGAATCTGTTTGTACATAGTGAACGCCTCCTTGAAATTCGCTCGCGCCACGACTCGCTGCGCCCCATCACGCTGCGCATCGCATGCTTCTTATCTTCGGTGCTTGCGCGGATCGGCACTTGACCTGAATCAAGGGCTCGACGTCGCGCACCTGTGTGTGTTTTGCTGGAAAAATGTCCCGCCGATTGACGTGCCTCAACGGATTGAGATGTGGCCGTCATACAGTCAAACGGGACAGCGGAGACGCCGAATCGCACAGGAGACGTTCATGAATACTTTTTCGCCCTCGAGCTTTGGAGCCGAAACGATGGAGGCGCTCGCGACGGCCAACACCGAAGCGCTTGCGAGCTGGACGGCGCTCTGCAAGGAAACGTGGTTGCGTGCGGCGGCCGTGCGCAATCCGCTCGAGTACGCCGCGATTGGAAGTTTGATGTTGCCCGCCTGCGCGTCCCAGGCGATGCTGTATTGCAAACGCATCTCGGACATCGCTGCGGGCGCGCATGCGGTGCACAGCATGCCACTGTCGGCCCCGGAAACCGCGAAGCCCGCAGCCTCCATCGGACTGTCCTTGAACGGATCGTCGAGCCCCGCCGCGACAGATTCTCCCGACCTCACGCATACGCAAACCCCGCCCGTCAAGAACCCGGCCAAACAATCAATAGCCGCACCGCGGTTTCGCGGCGATTGAATCGCGACGCGCTTTATCTGTGTCCGCGCCCGCCATGGCGAGGACGGCTGCGACCGCCGCCAGCAATCGGACTATCCGGTTCGGCGTGAAGAACTCGTGCAGTGACAACCGATCCGCTCCGGACGAGACTTACGAACAGGACGCGCAGCACCCATTCGGCCGTCTGCCACGGCAGCGCGCCCCATACCGCGCTCAGCGGGCCGCGCCGACGGTGATCAGGACATCGAGCCGATTGTGTGAAGAAGCTGAGACTATTGGCCATCGTGCGAAGCCAGGAAACCGGAAGGGCGGTGCGTGAGGCGGTATGCCGTCATCTTGACGGCAAGGGCACGCGGACAATGAAGTAGTGTCTACGCCTGTCAGGCTATGTCACGTTTCGATGCGAGGCTTGATCAGATCGGTCCTCGACCGTAACGCGCTGCCGGTCACTCGCATGAATCAGGCGGCGAAAAGACGCGTTCCCATCGCGGGCGTGTGAGGCACGGGCGGAAAGACGTCCCAGGCGCCTTGACCATGCCGGAAAAAGACGATGCTCAACGGACCGTTCGACACCGCGCCCTCCAGCCGGACAAAGCGAGCGCCGCTCGCGCCAAAACGCCCGGTCTGAGTCACCTTGGCCGGAATCGAACGCGTCGGCGCGAGCCATTTGTCGACGAGATCTCTGAGAGAAATGCCATTGCCGTTCATTTCGTGCTCCTCGTTCTGCCTGCGCCCGTGACCGAAAGTGAGTCTGTGTGTCGGCGGCGGGTTAAGTACATTATTGAGGGCACCTGCTTCGATTGAAATCGGCGAGCCTTTAAACGCGGGTAGTCGATGAAGCCATCAAGTAGGAATATTCCTAACTGAGATTGCCGGATGTCCGTCCCCGATGGCAGGCCGCCGACGCGCAAGCCGTCAACGGTCTCTCAGCCTCGAAAATCGGTGACGATGCCGGCAATATGGTCATTCGTCTTAGGCCGATGTGCCGGGGCATGTCTGACAGCGACGGCCGCACCCGGGGCTGTTGTACCGCTCTTGCGCGCGATCGATCGCGTCGGTCGAGGCTCAATTTCACGCATGGATGACGGTGAAACGTCTGCCTGAACGATCTACGTTACGCCGTGTGTCTGAATAAACGTCTGGGTTCGCGCCCACGCGTCGTCACAAGGGGCCGTCGCGATATCCCGCGAAGCGGCGTTTCGCAACGCGTCGAACACGCGGCGAGAAGTGTCGAACCCGTCAATGGCCTACAGCAGGGCTTTTTTGCGCATCGTTACGCCCGCTTCCCGATGCCGCTTCCCGAAGCAGGCGCCACCGCGACCGCGAGTTCGACGATTTCAGTCGTGATCTCGTCCTGGCGGACGATGCGAGCCTCGCGCGTCAGCGCTTTCAAGGTCTCGCCCACGTGATCGCTTGCCGCGAGCATTGCCGTCATGCGAGCTGCGTTTTCCGCAGCAAAAGACAACATGAGGCCCTCGCATAGCTCGACATAGACGTAACGCTCGGCAAGCCCCGTCAACATCTTGTCGACAGGTAACGTGAGCAACGGCGGCCGCACGCGTGTCGCAGTCCTGAAGCGGTCGAAATCGAACGGAACAAGCCGCCTCGTCACGATCGCCACCTGCGCCCCTTGTGCTGGCACCGCGTGTATCAGCCATATCGCCGACGCGTAATGCGCTTCGAACCGCGCAAACACAGCATCGCTGATGCGCCCGGCCACGCGCATCACGTCTTCGGCATGGCTGGCCATCGGCACCGACCAGTCATACGCGAGCCGTCGTTCATCCGCCAAGGCAGCACCGCGCGTGCCGACCACGAACAGCGCGGCCGCACCGGGCGACGGCCAGTTTTCGACACGCTCCAGCAGCCGCTCGTTGAATCCACCGACGAAACCCTGCTCCGTGCAAAACACGATCAGGACGGGAGCCAGGTTGTGCTCGCGCGCGAAACCGCCCGTGTCCCGGTGTGTTGCCGTCAGCACCATGCCGATCGCTTCGCCGACCGTTGCCGCAACGGAACGGATTCCCGCCAGCCGGGCCTGTGCTTCACGCTCCCGCGCCGCAGCGATTCCACGCATCGCACGAATCACGGCATCCAGTTGATGCGCGGTTGCCATCCGGCCTTCGATTTCACTGAGCCGGCTGGTCATCTGTGTGCTCCCGCGTCGTCGGAATGTCGGCCGGTCCCAGGCCCCCACGCCCGACAAGATCGCACAAGGCATCGATCAGCCGCTGGCGCGTGGATTCGCCGAGCGGCTTTGCGAGTATGTCGTCCGTCAGCCCATGCGCCATGCCTGATGTAGCCAGACGCTGCCGCGCCTGTGCGATCGCTTCGACGGGCACACCATCGAACAGACCGTCAGCCAGCGCGGAAAGCAACGCGACCTGATCGATGCCCCGTAGCGCGCTAAAGCGCGGCTGAGCGAACAGCGCGCGGATGCGTTTGCCGTGCTCGATCTGCGCGACCACACGGGCATCGGCGAGACCACCGAAGCGGCTGAATACTTCCAGTTCGAGAAACTGCGCGTAGTCGAGCCGCAAACGGCCCGCCACTTCGCGCAGCGCCGGATATTGCGCCCTCCCGCCCACACGGCTCACGCTCAGGCCGACGTCGACGGCGGGTCGCTGGTTGGCCGCGAAGAGGCCCGCGTCGAGCACGATCTGCCCATCGGTGATCGAAATCAGATTGGTCGGGATGTAGGCGGACAGATTGCCCGCATCGGTTTCGGCAATCGGCAAGGCTGTCAGCGAGCCGCCGCCCAGGTCCGCAGACAGCCGGGCCGCGCGTTCGAGCAGGCGCGCGTGCAGGTAAAAAATGTCGCCCGGGTAGGCCTCGCGCCCCGGGGGCTCGCGTGTCAGCAATGCAAGCTCACGATGCGTGGCCGCGTGTTTGGTGAGGTCGTCGACGACGACCAACGCGTGCCGCCCCCGGTCCCGAAAAAACTCGGCAATCGAAAATCCTGCAAACGGCGCGATCCATTGCAGGCCGGGTGGCGACGCTGACGATGCCACTACGAAGACGCATCGCTCGGGCGCGCCGTATCGCCGTATCGCGTCGATCGCGCGCTGCACGGCCGTCGACCGTTGACCGATCGCCACATAGACACAGATAACGTCGGTATGTCGTTGATTGACGATCGTCTCGATCGCGAGCGCAGTCTTTCCCGTGGCCCGGTCGCCAATGATCAGTTCCCGCTGCCCTCGTCCGATCGCAAACAAAGCATCGACGATCAGGACACCCGTTTCGAGCGGCTCACTGACGAAGTCCCGCTCGACGATGGCGGGCGCCGGCCGCTCGACAGGAAGGCTGCTGTCAGTCCTGATCGTGTCACCGCCGTCGAGCGGCCGCCCGAGCGGATCGACCGCACGTCCCAGAAGTGCCTCTCCAACGGGCACAGAGAGAACGGCATGGCGTGACGTCACGCGCATACCCGCTTGCACAGACTCGCCACTGTCGAGCATCACGACGCTCGCGACGTCGACATCGAGCGAATGCACGTAGCCCGTGACGCCGCCTTCGATATCGACCAGTTCGTCTAGCGCCACATCCGGCAGTCCCGACACGAACGCGATGCCGTCCGCGACGCGCTCAACGCGGCCCATCAAGGTCGCACGCGTCTCGATTTCGATCGCCGCGAGCGCGCTGCGCTTGCAGGCCAGCCATCCGTCGCTCGTATCGTCAAACATGTCCGTCGTCGTTCAGTAACCCGCTGTGAACCTGCTCCAGCTGGTCGCGCCAGCTGTTGCTCACGATGCCGTGCCGGCCGACCAGTTCGAGCCCCGCGACCAGCGTGCCGTCAATCTGCGCGTGCCACACGACAGGGTGCCCTAGCGCAGCCGCAAGCGCGGCCTCGCACGCGCGCTGCTCGTCGGCTGTCAGCGCACGCGGTGCCGTCAACTGTAGCGACGCGTCGCCGATCAGTTGCTGTCGCGCTGTCGGGGAAAGCCTGTTCACGCCGTCCACAAGTCCGTCGATGAACGGCTCAATCCGTGTCGATTCAGGCATGCGCGCCAACAGCTTGCGCGCGATGTCGACCGCAAGGATGACGGCCCGTGCAGATGCCTCGTCGGCCAACGCCGCCCGGTCTCGCTGCATTTGCGCAACCGCCTC